>CAKRFH010000114.1:0-9450 GCA_934320555.1 uncultured Roseburia sp. | reverse complement strand
GATGCTTTTACCGTATAGCTGTCCACTGCATATTCCGGGGAGGAAGTCAGGAAAATCAGATCGGCTGCACGGTCGAAGTTACGGATTTCCCTTGCGAGTTCTATGCCGTTTAGGGCTGGCATGAGAATATCAAGCAGATACAGGTCGTAGGACTCCTGCATGGCGGTTGATGCGAGCTCAATGCTGCTGCAAAATGTTTTGCAGGTAAGCAGAATGCGTTTCGTTTTCGAATATTCGTCCAGAAAAGCAGTGATCCGGTTCAGTTCGGTCAGGTCATCATCACAGATTGCGATTTTCATAGCAGGTGGTCTCTCTTTCTTATGTATGGTAAAAGGTTATCATGAAACAGGGTGGGATTCAATTGCAGTTCGCGTTGAAAAAAAGTAATTCATGTGGAAAGACTGTCTCTTTGGCTAGTGCACAAAATACCTTTCAGATGTTATACTTTGGTTAAAAGAGGTGAGGTTTACTATTTTGACAGCAGAAAAGATGAGTTACATGAAGCCGCGGCGGGCATTTAAGCGGTTAAAGGCAGCAGATGATGAGAATGTGACCGCATACATTTACGGGGTGTGCGGAACGGGAAAAACAGAACTTTTTATAAGGTATCTGGGAAAAAGAAAATATACCCTTCTGGATGCAGGAAAAATGAAGCAGGAGGATCTTAAGATAGAGAGAGGGCAGCAGAGGAAGATTATCGTGATCGACAATTTGCAGGAGCTCGCCATGGAGGAGGAATGTGAGGCAGTCAGGCAGAGCATCATTGCTATGATCGAGCGGGAGGACATCTGGCTGATCTTATGTGGGCGGTGTGCTGTCCCGCCGTGGCTGAGCGAGGTGCGTTACCGGGAAGTATTCTATATCATTCAGGAATCAGATCTTGTGTTTGATGACCGGATGGTGGAGCAGTTCGTGGAGCAGCAGGCGTTTTACCTGACAGAGGAACAGTTGAAGTTAGGAAAAACTTACTGCCGAGGCGTGCCGATTGCATGGACGATGTGTGCAGAGATCTATCGGAGACTGACAGAAGACCTGCCTGTGGCGAAAAGGAGGGAACCGCTCCCGGAGGAGCTCTTCCGTAAATTTGTGGATATTACCTATCAGCAGATGTGGGATTACTTAGAGGCGCATGTCTACGACTGCTGGGATATCGGTATCCAGGAATTCCTTATGGAGGTGTCGATTGCAGACAGCTTCGATGTGCAGCTTGCAGAGATGATCACAGGCAGGAATGACGTGGAGAAGCTGATCGAACAGAGCAGATGGATCGGTAATTTCATGGTGGAGCATTATGAGAAAGAGGAGATCCGCTATGAATTTCTGCCGGAAATGCTTGTGAGCATGCGCAGACGCCTGAAGAAGAAATATTCCAAGGAAAAGATCTATACACTCTATACGAACGCCGGTTTATACTATCAGTTACATAACCGCCCGTTAGAGGCACTCGAAATGTATCAGACTGTAGGGGATACGGAGCGCATCGCATCGATCCTTGTCGATAATGTGCGCAGGGCGCCGAACAATGGTTTTTATTATGAGCTGAAGAAATTTTACCTTGCACTCCCGGAGGAGAAGATCCGGAAAAGTGTAGAACTAATGTGTGGGATGAGCATGCTACAGTCGCTGCTTTTAAATGTGGAGGAGAGTGAGCGCTGGTACGAAGAACTCCAGAAGTATGCGAAGGAGCATACCGGAGGGGAAAGACGGACTGCAAAAAGCAGGCTGTTATATTTGGAAATCGGTCTGCCGCACCGCGGAAGCGAGGATATGATCGAGATCTTAAAGCGTGCGAGCGGACTTCTGTTGGAGAAGCAGGTAAGTTTACAGGAATTTTCCGTGACGAGCAATCAGGCATCCCAGATGAATGGCGGCAAGGATTTCTGTGAGTGGAGCAAACATGACAGGGAGCTTGCGAACACGATCGGAAAAGCTGTGGAGCTGGTGCTTGGCAAGTATGGAAAGGGACTGGTCAATTTGGCACTGGCGGAGAGCTTTCTGGAGAAAGGCGGAGACAACTACGAGGTGGCAGCGCTTGCCAACAAAGGCAGGATGCAGGCAGAATCAGTTGGCAGGATCGAACAGTGTTTTGTGGCAGACGGAATCCTGGCATGGCTTCATATCCTGACCGGGAAAGAGGCAGAGGCGGAGGAACTTCTAACCCGTTTCTACAGGAAGGCTGAGGCAGAAGGAAAGGAAAAGCTGCTGCCGAATGTGAGGACGTTTCTCATCCGCAGCAGGCTGTATGGAAGGAAGCGGAAAGAGGCGGAACAATGGCTCACACAGGAGGCTCCGGATGTGGAGCAGGGCTTTAGCATTTACGACCGCTTCCATTATATGACGATGGTACGCATCTACTTACAGCAGGGAAGAAATGAACAGGCATACAATCTGCTTTCGAAATGTGAATATTATGCGAAAGTCATGAAGCGGACGTATGTTGCGATGGAAGTAAAGCTATTAATGGCAGTCACAAGATACCGTTCTGGGGATACAGCGTGGCAGGAGCAGTTTTCCGAAATGCTTTCAAAGGCGGAAGAATATCATTTTGTGAGAATTATATCCAGAGAAGGTGCAGCGGTTTTGCCGTTATTGAACGAGACCAAGTGGAGGCCGACGGAAGTTTTGGAAGATCCGGAAGCATCGAAGAGAAACCGCACGTTCTGGAGGTGTGTGAAGGATGAGACGGCACGGATGGCACGTTCTTATCCGGACTACTTAAGATCCGGCATGGAGCCGGTGACGCTCAGTGACACGATGAGAAAGATTTTGTCCCTGCAGGCAGAGGGACTTTCAAAGGAAAGGATTGCGGAGCAGTTAAACATGTCTGTGAGCAATGTGAAGTACCACACCCAGCAGATTTATAAGAAGCTTGGGGTGTCGAACAAGACAGAGGCGGTCATGGAAGCAGGAAAAAGAGGGCTGCTGTAAAGAAACTGACAGATGGCATCATGGAAAGGCAGGAGAGAAGAATGAAGGACGTATATGAGACACCTGTAATCGAGATTATTGAGTTTGAGACAGAAGAGTAGAAGAGGTGAGAAGAGATGAAGCTTACAGAGGATTTTTACACCCATGAGACAGATGGGGAACAGATCATGGTGGCAGCCGGAAACCGTGTTTTCGCGGGAGTTGCCCACAACAACAGGACGGCTTCGTTTATTGTGAACCTGTTGAAGGAGGAATGCACGAAGGACGGGATTGTCGATGCGGTGTATGAGAAATATAATGCACCGAGAGCTGTGATTGAGACGGATGTAGAACAGGTGTTGAAGACGCTGCGTGAGATTGGGGCGTTAGAAGAATAGAATAACAGAAAAAAGTGCCGGGCACGTCCAAATTGGAAGGCTTCGGCACTTTTTTGATGTATGATTCCGTACAATAGAAGGTGCACAGAGCGTACATTCTATTGTTTCATTTTCTGGAAGAAGCTCTTAGTTTCTTTTACTATCACACCGCTTAAGGCAAACAGTGCAATCATATTCGGCAGAGCCATCAGTCCGTTGAAGATATCGGCGATCGTCCAGACCGCGCTGACGGTCATGTATGGTCCGATGAAGACTGCGAAGATATAAAGCCAGCGATAGATTTTTACATGCTTTAAATTGCCGCCGCTTAAATATTCAAGGCACCGCTCACTGTAGTAATCCCATCCGAGGATGGTTGTGAAAGCAAAGAATACAAGGCAGAGCATTAAAATAAAGGAGGAAAATCTTGCCGGAAACGGAAGCCCGTTCTGGAAGGCGTAAGTGGTAACCTCGACACCCTCTAAGCCCTCTACCTGCCATGCACCTGTGAGGACGATGGAGAGACCGGTTAAGGTACAGATGACGATGGTATCGATGAACGTTCCTGTCATGCTGACAAGTCCCTGGCGTACAGGCTCTTTTGTCTGGGCAGCTGCAGCGGCAATCGGGGCGCTTCCGAGTCCTGCCTCATTGGAGAAAATACCGCGGGCAACACCTTTTTGCATCGCAACGAACATACTTCCGACCGCACCACCGGTGACGGCTTTCGGTGTGAAAGCAGCGGTAACGATGATCTTAATGGCACCTGGCACCTCGCCAAGATTGCAGATGATCAGAATAATGGCAAAGAGGAAGTAAATAATTGCCATAAACGGAACGATGATCTGGCTGACACTGGCAATTCGTTTGACACCGCCGATCAATACAGCTGCGACACAGACGGTAAGGATTAAGGATGCGATGACAACGGACCAGGAATATTCGCCGAGGAACGGGAGAATCTGTACGCAGTGTGCATTGTCCGGGTCAAAAAAGCCATTGATTGCACTTGCGATACCGTTTACCTGGCTGAAAGTACCAATACCGAACAGACCGACACAGACACCGAAGAATGCGAACAGCTTGGCAAGCCAGGTCCATTTTTTTCCCATGCCCTGTTCAATATAATAGAAAGGACCGCCAAGGCTGTGACCGTCCGGTGCGACGACGCGGTACTTGACAGCGAGAAGTCCCTCGGAATATTTGGTTGCCATGCCAAGGAAGGCAGCTACGACCATCCAGAACAGGGCACCGGGACCTCCGGCACAGACTGCGGTTGCAACACCGACGATATTTCCGGTACCGATCGTTGCACTTAAGGCGGTACATAAAGCGGCAAAGCTTGAGATCTCGCCCTCTGCCTCTTCCTCGTTCTGGATCATCCACTTTAACGCAAGCGGAAGCTTGCGGATCTGTAAAAGCCCAAGCCGCACGGTGAGCAGCAGTCCGCCTGCCATAATTAACACCATAAGCGGTACACCCCAGACAAAATCGTCTACGTGTACCAGAAAGTCATTGATCATACTCCACATTTTCATTCCTCCATTTGTTACTGTTTTCTGGAAAGCATCTGAGAAATCCCCATGGAAAAAAGAAGATCCCATATATGAAACATACATGGGATGGAAGATACAACGATAGAAATAGAATGTTGCAGTATCTTCTCTGTCCGCTTGCCTGAGAGATTCATACGCGCTGCGTATGTTGCACCTTCGGCCCCCGGTTCATCCGGGTGTCTCCAGAGAGTCGATCCATTTACAGTTGCACCGGCCAACCGGCACCTGAGAGTGTTACTCCTTCGGCAGACAAATGTCATTTTCCTGCAAACTTCATCTCGAAATGCTTTTTGTAACAATTTAACACAGTAAATTGTTACGCTGTTTTTGAAAACTATAACGTAACAGGCAGGAAAATGCAAGCCCTCCAAGGTCACTTTTTTAGAAAAACAGACAAAAAATGAAAAATAAAGCTTTGTTTATAAGAAATACTAATGAAACAGAAGGAGACAGAAGAATAATAATCTAAAATAAACAGAATAATATTGAAAAAAATGCAAATTGTCTTGATGTTTTGAGGCATTTGAGAGAAACTAAAGCTAATAAAAAACGGAGAAAGAATAGGAGGAATCAGATGTTAAAAGAGTGGAAAGCACCGGAACAGCCGTCAGAGGAAGAAGTAAAGGCAAGACTTGCAGCAGCAAGAGAAAAATTAGCCGGGCAGCAGCTTCTCATTAAGGAGAAAAAGCTCCCGGTCTTTGTCCTTGCGGAAGGCTGGGGAACAGCCGGCAAAGGGTATTGCATCGGACAGATTATAAAGAATATTGATCCGCGCTTTTTCAAGGTGGAATCCATGGGGGAGAAGACGGAGGAAGAGGGCAGAAAACCATTCCTGTACCGTTACTTTAAGCGGATCCCGGAAGAGGGAAAATTTGTCTTCTTAGATTCCGGCTGGATGGATGAGGTCGCAGACGATAAGCTGCATGGCAGGCTTGATGAGGAGGAGTATGCGAAGCGGATCGAGAGTGTGCGCCGTTTCGAGAGACAGCTCACAGATAACGGGTATCTTGTGATGAAGTTTTTCCTTCATATTTCAGAGAAAGAGCAGGGAAAACGGATCGCGCATCTTGCCGGGGAGAAGGACACAGAATGGCGTGTCAGCAAGAACGACAGCTGGCAGAACCATCATTATGAAAAGTGTGAAGCTGTATTTGGGGAGTATTTAAAGAGTACGAATCTGCCGCAGGCGCCATGGTATATCATTGATGCAAAGTCGAGAAAGTGGTCAGAATTACAGATTTTGGAAATCCTGACACAGGGGATTGATATCGCCTTAAGCAATCAGAAGATGGCAGTGCCGCTGTTACAGAACGTGTTCCCGCTTAAGAAGATGCCGCTTCTTTCCGAGATTTCTCTGGATCAGACGATCGAGGAGGAAGCCTATAAGAAAGAGTTAAAGCAGCTTCAGAACCGGCTCGGAGAGCTTCACAACCGGCTGTACCGCAAGAAAGTACCGGTTGTTATCGCCTATGAAGGCTGGGATGCAGCAGGAAAGGGTGGCAATATCAAGCGGATCGCCGGTGCATTGGATCCGAGAGGTTATGAGGTACATCCGATCGCCAGCCCGGAGCCGCACGAGAAGGCAAGGCATTATCTGTGGCGCTTCTGGACAAGACTGCCGAAGACCGGTCATATCGCTATTTTCGACCGCACCTGGTATGGCAGGGTGATGGTGGAACGTCTGGAAGGCTTTTGCAGTGAAAACGACTGGATGCGGGCATACAACGAGATCAATGAATTTGAGAAGGAACTCCATGACTGGGGTGCCGTCATCATCAAGTTCTGGGTGCAGATCGACAAAGAGACGCAGTTAGAGCGCTTCAATGAGCGCCAGAACACGCCGGAGAAACAGTGGAAGATCACAGAGGAGGACTGGCGCAACCGAGAGAAATGGGATGCCTACGAGGAGGCAGTCAACGAAATGATCGCAAAGACCAGTACCGCCTATGCACCGTGGCATATCTTAGAGTCGGATGATAAGAAGTATGCGCGGATTAAGGCACTTAAGATCGTGATCGAGGAGCTGGAGAAAGCGCTGAAGTAAAAAAGCGATACCGGCAAATACAGCATGACAGCATGGACAACGGAGGATCACAGCTGGGAGAAGAGTGGAATGATAAAGAACAGTCTGACAACAAAATGGGGAAGGACATGGACAGAGGAAAACAGGCATACAGAGTATCCGAGACCACAGATGGTACGGGACAGTTATTATTGCCTGAACGGGGAATGGGACTATGCGATCTGTGCCAAAGCAGAGGTTTCTTCCTATGAAGGAATGATCCATGTGCCGTTTTCCCCGGAAACAGCGCTCTCCGGGGTGGAGCGGACGGTAATGCCCGAGGATTATCTTCATTACAGGAAGAAGCTGCGGCTGCCGGATGGCTTCTATAAACCCGGGCAGCGGGTGCTGCTTCATTTCGGGGCGGTGGATCAGGAATGTGAAGTTTTTTGGAATGGAATACGGCTGGGGGAACATCGGGGTGGCTATCTGCCGTTTACCTTCGATGTGACCGCGCATTTGTTACAGGAAAATGAGCTGCGGCTGACGGTCCGGGATTTCACGGAACAGTCCCCGCACGCGCGGGGCAAGCAGAAACTTGTCCGGAAAGGGCATATGGCATCTATTTTCTATACGCCGTCGAGCGGAATCTGGAAAACCGTCTGGATGGAGGCGGTTCCGCAAATTTACATCCGGGATGTGAAGCTGACGCCGGAATTTGACAGCGGATGCATGAAGGTGGAACTTGAGATTGCCGGGGAAGGCATGAAGGAACGACCTGAGGAAATAAAATGTCTGGAAAAATGCCAGAAGAAAAATGTCAGCGGGGAAAAAGCAGATTACCTGGTGAAGAAGCCGGAAATCCGGGTAAGCTTTCAGGGAAATCCGTTAGAGACAGTCTTAACAGATCTGACATCGGAAGAAAAAAAGGGTACAACGGGACATCTTGTATACAGAATCTATCTCCCGGAGCAGGAGATCCATCCATGGACACCGGATCACCCGGATCTTTACGACATGGAACTTACATATGGCACAGATTGTATCCGTACTTATTTCGGCATGAGAAAATTCCACCGCGCGAAGGATGATAACGGGATCTGGCGTTTTTACCTGAATAACCGGCCGTTCTTTTTCAATGGCGTATTAGATCAGGGGTACTGGCCGGAGAGCCTTCTGACACCGCCGACTGATGAGGCATTGGCGTATGATGTTAAGCTCTTGAAAAGCTATGGATTCAATACGATCCGAAAGCATGTGAAAATCGAGTCAGACCGTTTCTACTATCATTGCGACAGGATGGGTATGATCGTCTGGCAGGATATGCCAAATGGCGGGGAAGATTACAACATGTTTTTTGTGACCTATCTCCCGAACGGTTTTCCAAAGTTCGGACGGATCGTAAAAGACAGTCATTATCCACTCTTCCGGAGAACAGACAGGCAAGGCAGGATGCAATATGATGCCGATCTGAAAGGGATGGTGCAGATGCTGTACAATCACCCGTCCATCGCAGTCTGGGTTCCTTTTAACGAGGGATGGGGACAGTTCGATGCCGGAAAGGCAACAGCGCGGATCCAATCAGAGGATCACACCCGTCTGGTCAACGAAGCCTGTGGATGGTTTGACCAGGGCGGAGGAGATATGTACAGTATCCACAACTATCTGCGCAGACTGAAAGTACGCCCACAAAGAGACCGTGTGACAGCCCTCACAGAGTTCGGAGGCTATGCTTATCCGGTGCCGGGGCATATACTTTGCGAAAAAGAATTTGGATATAAAGCCTATCAGTCCGTGGAAGAATTGATGGAGAGCTTTGCGAAGCTGTATGAGACAGAGATTATCCCGAATATCAGGAATGGACTTTGCAGCGCGATCTACACGCAGACGAGCGACATAGAGGAGGAGATCAACGGATTTGTGACGTATGACAGGGAAGTGGAGAAGTTCGATGCAGAGCGGATCCGGGAGGTGAATGCGAAGGTCATGCGGGAATTTGAACGGTGTGTAGGAGGGAACGGGGATGAACGAATGCATTGCTTGAAAACGGGTATAGCAAAAAAACAATAAAGAATCTATGAAATCTTTATGAAAGAACTCCCAGAGTTCTTTACGGATGCGGCGTACATGGTAAAATAGGTTCTGTAAACAACAGAACCGGAACAGATGGGAGAAAGATATGTCGAACACAACCAAGCTTGCACTGGAAGCATCCTTAAAAGAGCTTTTGAAAAAGAAACCATTTGACAAGATCACAATTGCAGATCTGACAGAGGACTGCGGGATCAGCCGCATGGCATTTTATTACCACTTCAGGGATATTTATGATCTGGTAGAGTGGGTGTGTGTTGAGGATGGAAAAAAGGCGTTGCGGGACAAGAAGACCTATGACACCTGGCAAGAGGGATTTTTGCAGATTTTTGAGGCAGTGCTGGAAAATAAGCCTTTTATCCTGAATGTATACCATTCCGTGAGCCGGGAGAAGATCGAAAGCTTCTTATATAAGTTGACGTATCAGCTGATCGTAGATGTGGTGGAGGAGAAATGCTCCAGAGATCATCTGCCGGAGGAGGATAAGCAGTTCATTGCAGATTTCTACAAATACGGG
>CAKRFH010000113.1:0-9504 GCA_934320555.1 uncultured Roseburia sp. | reverse complement strand
ACTTCAAGTTCCGGAATCTCTCTGTTTTCAAAAACACTTGCCAAAGATACAAACTGTGACAGTTTGGATTTCAGATTCAGTCTGTCTCCCTCACCTGTTACCAGTTCAACTTTACCTTTGCATTCATCTACAACTTTAAAAAATGTTTCTATATCTTTGATATGTTCTACTTTCATGTCTATAACTCCTTTTGTTATATTACATTTTCATCTTTCCCATGTTACCGTTACATTATAACTGATTTTTTCTTAATTGCAATAAGAAAAACGATTATTTAGCAGTACATATCATCATCCGATTTGAAGTTCAACACATCTTCATTCAGGGTTACTCCGAATTCTTTTCCAATCTGGCGTAACTGATCGTCTTCGATTACCTGATTCGGTTTCTTTCCACCATTTGCTGCGAGTGCAATTGCTGCAATTTCTGCTGCTTTTTCAATTGTATGCATAAGTCCGAATGCAATATCAAAATCCGGTCCTGATACAAAGAGACCATGGAATGCCCAGATTGCTGCCTCGTACTTTTCCATCATAACACAGGTGGCTCTGGCTATATCAGCACCACCCGGAACCATCCAAGGTACCACACCTACTCCTCCCGGAAATACAACACAGCACTCCGTTGCACTCTTCCAGAGCATACGTGTAAAGATCTCGGATTTCAGCGGGAGCACATAAGTAAGTGCAATCACGTTCGGTGTATGTGCATGATAAATCACTCTGTTTTCACCATTTGTCACTCTCTTACGTATAGAATGATTCATAAAATGTGTAGGAAATTCTGATGTAGGTTTTCCGCCTTTTTCGAGTCCCCATACTATTCTGTAGCTGTCTCCAACGTCATTAATCTCTACAATACAGATGTTGTTCTGTGGTTCTAAGTCTACATTGCGAAGGAACTTTCCACTTCCGGTTGAAATAAAATATTCGTTTTTAAGATTGTCAGCCTGTACATCCATCTTGACCCATTCACCCGGAGTCTCTTTAAAATACGGACGACACTCATTTATGTCTTCATCTGTCATACGGTATGTGAGGTTACCGCCGTTTCTCTCATGCCACCCCTGACGAACACCATCTCCACACATACGGATATAGTCTTCCATACATTTTACACCAAATATACTATTCATAAAAACCATCCTTTCCATGCCAGCACTTGTTTACATAAAATCTTCTGCTCACAATATTGTTATGAATAACCTGTACACTTCATATTTTAGCAACCTTTACACTTGTGTCAATATAATTTGAATTTCATGGGTACGATAAAATGGCTCTCGTAAGGAAGCAGATTCCTGGATGTGAAAATCGGATCACGGATCGTCTGCCCGTATTGCAGGGAGGAGCCTGATATGGATACGCACACTCTTTTTATACGGACTTATTTTTGCCGGGGCTCAATCACACAGGTGTGTTCTCTCGTCTTTGTATCGTAATTAACCCCGACAAGGAGCAGGTTTCCACGATATTCTTCGAGAGATTGGACATATTCTTTCTCTTTTATCTGTGCAATTGCACCGGAAGCGCTTTTATCCCATTTTAATTCCACGATAAGAGCCGGTTTGTCCGAAAACTGTTTCCTTGGAATAAAAACAAGATCCGCAAATCCTTTTCCGGTCGGAAATTCCCGGTGAACAGTATAAAAATTCCGTGCGGTATAAAGTGCGAGGGATATGGTGTAGCTTAAGGCATTTTCATCATTATATTGCAAATGGGAGGTCTCAAAGTGAGCCTGCCGGATTCCCTCTGCAACCTGCGTTGGACGGTTCTGCCAGATGGCATTTAACGTATCGGAAGAATGTTTTAGTGCCTTGGAAATCGCTCCCCAGTCAGAAACCGATACAGCGTTAATATATTCTGACCGAACCTCTTCATTTGGAATAAACACACACTTTTTACTATTATCGTAACCGAGATAGCCGAGATGAATCAAAAGTGTGAGGACATCATCTTCGGTACGGAAGGTTGTCATATCATTCGTAAAGCTTCCAGTATTGACCGGAACTGTTTCACCGGCAATCATACTTAAGATATCATCTTTTAAACCGTCAAAATTCAGATCAATATAAAACTGAAGCGCCTCAAAAGTTTCCGTCTGATTCCAGTAATCTTCGATTTCACCCAAAAGCATGCAGCTTACAACGGATTTTGGACTGTAAACGGAGGACACATTAGGAAAGGAATAACCATCGTACCAGTTCTTCAGTTCCTCCAAATTCATGTGATACCTGTCGCACAGCGCAGTTACTTCTTCTTCTGTGAAGCCGACATAAGGCGCAAGTGGACCAGGACTTAACATGGAAAACTCGTCAAACATATTTAGGGCAGAATGAGTGCCGTATTTTTTGATCGGAAGGATTCCGGTCATGTAAGCAAGATGGATATAAGCCTTGTCTTTTAACAGATCGCGCAGAAAATCGAGATATTTCTCCTGTGCCTCTCTTTCCAGTTTGAATTCACGGAAGACGCAATCCCACTCATCAATGATAACTACGAACGGGCGTCTGGATTTATTGTAGATATCCTGCATCGTGCGGGTCAGGTTGGTGCTGTCAAAGTAGCGGTAGTCGGGATATTTTTCCAACAGTTCCCAGAGGACACTTTTGCGGATAAGAGAGAGCATATCGTCAATGGATTCACTCTGGCTTAAGAATTCCTGCATATTCAGAAAGATGGTGTCATATTGATTGCGGTAAGTATCGAAATCGGGACTTTGTGCAATTTCAAAAGAGGAAAAAATCTCCCTGGAATCACATTCACAGCTATAATAAGCCGCCAGCATGGTGGCCGCAATGGATTTGCCAAAACGTCTCGGACGGCTGACACAGAGATATCCCTGCTGCGTGTTCATGACGCGGTTGGTGTAAAGGATTAATCCTGTTTTATCAATATAAATCTCTGAGTTAATGGTTTTTACAAATCCGTCAAAACCGGGATTTAAGTAATTGCCCATATGTCTGCCTCCCTGTGATATGTATATGATAGCATCATTCTACATCTCATTATACGCTGGAACTGGGCATGGAGCAACGAATTTTATGCGATAGAAGAATTCAAATTGCAGGTATAAGGCAGATGCAGTATAAAAACTTAACTATTAAAATATTTTACGTGGATTTGACGAATGAAATTTAATGTGCATAAATATATAGCGGAGACAATAAGCAAATCCGTAGTTTAAAAGGTGACATATTGAGAGGTAAGTAGTAACCTTGATTGTACTTGAAAGAAAAAACAAATCGGAAGGAGAAATTTAAAATGATACACTTGGAAGATATAAATGAAACCAACTGGCGAGCTTCATTCGCATTAGAAGTCTCAGAAAATCAAAAAAACTATGTTTCGGATAGTGGAAAGCTGCTGGCCCGTGCGTATGCGTACAGAGGGAAACGAAGTAGGGCATTTCTGATAGTGCATGGGGAGATACCTGTAGGAATGGGATTGTATTATGATGAGCCAGAACTGGAAACCTATGATTTTAGCCAGATTTTCATTGATGTCAGTTATCAGGGGCTGGGATATGGACAGGAAGCGGTCAGACTGGTCTTAGACGAGATGAAAAAGGATGAAAGATATAAAAAGGTAATCCTCTGTTATATAGAGGGAAATGACATAGCAAAAAAGCTGTATGAAAAATTTGGATTTGTGGAAACAGACCGTGATGAAGATGAGATCATCATGGAGCTTCAATTGTTATAGAATTCCCAAAAACTTTATGCTACAATAACCCCGTAAAAAGCAAAGACAAAAGAGGGGTTTGTATGAGCAGAAATGAGAATGATTTTTCAATAAGAGTTTTGGCAAAAGACGATGCGGAACAGTATAACGCATTGCTCCGCTATTCGTTTCAGGTGACAGAGCAGGAGCTTGCGGAATCCGGATGGAAGGACGATGAGATCAAGCAGTCGAAGTTTCCGGTGTTAGAGAGGGCGGATGTGCTCGGATGCTTCAACGGGGAGGAACTGGTGTCGCAGTTCGCTGTCTATCCGCTGGATATGAATATTTATGGGGAGCGTTATCAGGTTGGCTTTGTGACGAGTGTGTGCACGTACCCGGAGTACACTGGACAGGGCATCATGAAGAAACTGATGAGAAAGAGCTTAACCCGCATGAAGGAAAATAATAAGTCTTTTGCACTGCTTTATCCGTACTCAATCCCACTTTACCGCAGACTCGGATGGGAAATCATTTCCAATAAAATGACATATATAATCAAAGATACACAGGTACCGCAGAAGATCAGCGAGCCGGGCTATGTCAGACGTGTGGCGTGGGATGACCAGGATTTTAAGCTGCTCCACGGGATGTTTGCGGCGAAGACGCATGGGTGTCTGTACCGCAATAAGCTGGCATGGGAAGAGTATTTCCGCTGGGATGAGGATGACACGGTCGTTGCGATTTACTACACGGCGAAGGATGTGCCGACCGGATACATGGTGTACCTGATCAGCTCGGATATCCTGCACGTCAAGGAAATGATCTATTTAGACCGCGAGGCACAGCTTGGACTGTGGGAGTATATCCACAAACATGATTCCATGATCGACGAAGTGCGAGGCAATAATTATTACAGTGAACCGATCGCATTTGAATTGGACGACAGTGATATTAAGGAGACGATCCGTCCATACGCGATGGGAAGAATTATTGATATTGCAGAATTTATCCCGCAATATCACTGTGATCCGGACGGTCCGGGCGGAGTGTTTATCTTTGAGATTACGGATGAGCTGCTTCCGTGGAACAATGGAAGATTTCATGTAGAATTTAAGAACGGAAAAAGCAGCCTCACAGCGGAGACCGCAGGATACCATCTGAAGATGTCGATCGGGACGCTCACGACGCTTCTGATGGGGTATAAGACCGCGGAATATCTGTGGAACATGGGCAAAATCGAAGGGTCTGCCGCAGCAGTTGGCATTCTCGATGATGTGTTGCTGCATGAGATTCCGTATGTGTCGGATTATATTTGAGAAGATTTGTAAGAGAAAACTGGTGGTGATGCAGTTTGTATTTTAAAAATAGCGTAACAGTCAAAAATGTTTTTTCATGCCTGTTGCGCTGTTTTTTGTGTATATTTTAAATTCTAAAATTGCCAGAACGAATATCGGCTGGTGAAAGCCTTCTCAAGGTATGATTATGCAAAAATTATAGCTGCTTCACCTTCTCCGTAAATTTCTCCGCAAAATCTTTATTCAGCCGGATAAAGGTCTCCTGGTCTTCGGGAGACCAGCTTTCGTAAACATCGTTTTCAAACTTCATGACACGGTGGACGGTATGGTTCATCAGATCCAGACCTTTTTCCGTTAGTGTCACACAGGTGTTCCTTCCGGTTCCGGGAGAAAGGGTGAGATAACCCTCTTTTTCCATCTTCTTCACAGAGGAATTGATGGTGGACTTTGTCTGTGCGGATTCCTTATAGAGGGCACTCTGGTTGCAGCTTCCATCGTAGGCATCGAAGACGTATAAAATGTCAAGCTCACTGTCTGTGAGATTCATTTTCCGTGCAGCCTCATGGTAAGCGCTGTTGATCGTTCCTAATATATTGTTAAATTCCTTAAAAACAGATTCCATAACCTAAGCCTCCTTTCCATAACCATATTTCTTCCGGTTCTTAAGCAGGAAGAAAATTGAGACAGCCAGTGACAGCAGTTCTGCCACAAGTACTGCAAACCAGATCCCGTTTGGACCAATTATGATTGGCAGTACGATGACGGAGATCACCTGGAATACTAACGTTCTGCAGAAAGATATAAAAGCGGATGTAAAGCCGTCATTTAATGCGGTAAAGAAGGATGATGTATACATATTGATACCGCTCACAAGGAAGGACAGGGAGTATACGGCAAACGCGTAGACTGTCATCTCTAGCAGGTCTGCATCGTAGCTTACGAAGACCATGGATAAAGGTCTTGCGGAGAGCTCAGCGAGGGCAGTGAGGACGACCTGCATCACCAGAATAATCCGGAGGCTTTTGTGCAGCAGGCTCTTTAATTCGTCTTTATTTCCGGCACCATAGTGGAAACCTGTGATCGGCGCACTTCCCATGGAATAGCCGATAAAAATGGCGGCAAAAATAAAGGTGACATACATGATAACACCGTATGCGGCAACACCGTTGGTGCCGAGCAGGCGCATCAGCTGCCAGTTATACAGCATATTGACTACGGACATGGAGATATTGGTCATAAACTCGGAGGCACCGTTTGTACAGGCTTTCACGATCGCACTTACATCCATGTGTGTCTTTCCGAGACGCAGTTTGCTCTTGTTTGGCAGCAGGAAATAGATAAGTGGGATGATACCACCGATGGACTGGCTGAGTGCTGTCGCGGCAGCAGCTCCCGGTACGCCGAGTTTGAAAACGGCGATAAAAAGTGCATCAAGAATCACATTTGTCACACCGGCTGCAATCGTGATGTAAAGTCCGAGCTGTGGACGTTCTGCGGTCACAAGAAGGCTCTGGAACACGTTCTGCAGCATGAATGGGACGAGGGCAATCAGAATAATGCGGCCATACTGGATACAGTATGGAAGCATGGAGGCATCGGCGCCTAAGAGACCGGAGATCGGTGCAAGGAAAAGCTCACCGAGAATGGTAAAAAGCAGACCGACCACGATCAGAACATAGACGAGCAGCGAGAAAATCTCGTTTGCTTTCTTATGGTTGCCGGTGCCGAGCGTATAGGCAACAAGCGCACTGCCTCCGGTACCGAGCATGAAGCCGACCGCACCGAAGATCATGAGGAATGGCATGACAATGTTGACCGCGGCAAAAGGTTCTGCCCCGATAAAATTCGAGATAAAGACGCCGTCCACAACACCATAGATGGAAGTCAAGATCATCATGATCATGGATGGAAACGTGAATTTGAGCAGCTTCCCATAGGTGAAGTGCTCGGATAATGAAATGTTCATAGTAGTACTCCTTGTATACAATAGAATGCACGCTTTGCGAACATGCTATTGTTATAAATAATAATGTCCGAAATCGTACCTGCTACTATAGTACGATTTCGGACATATGTCAAGAAGTTTTATTTTTCACACCCTCAAGAAATGCCTGAGCCGCATTACTGAAAACAACATTGTTGTTTCATTCAGGTGCCAATTAATTCCGGGCAGTGACAAAGGTGTAGGTCAATCCATTTTTTTCCGTTATTTTTGTTACCTCCTTATCAACTCTATGAGATATTCAGTTGTTCCTTCCTCAAACTGTCTTTTCCCGGAAGGAAGAAATCCGTTACGGTTATAGAAAGCAATCGCCCTTATATTTTTCTCCAGTGCCCATAAATGATCTGCACCAAATTCTTCCACAGCGAATAGAAGAAGCTGTTTTCCGACTCCTTCGCTCTGGAAACACGGTTCAACATATAATTTGCAAATCTCTGTACCTGTAATCTGAATGAAGCCTTTGATTACGTCGTCTTCTGACACGTATATGTTTTGCAGGATCTTATCCTTTTTGAAATAGTTGTCAATGACAGAAACTACCTGCAACTCCCCGAAAGAATATTCCGGGGTTTGAAAAATTGGATAATAATTGATTCGGTTATTGAATACATAAATTTCTGCAATTCTTGATAAGTCTTCCGGCTTTGCTTTTCTTATGTTCATTTTCTGCTCCTTAAATAAAGTATTAAAGCAGTTCTGCCAATTCCGCCATAATTGCCGGTGCGCCAATATTCTGCGGACAGTGTCCGGTACAGGCTCCACTGCCGATACAGTCCGCCGGTTTTCCAACAGACTCGATCTTTGCAGTGTCGGCAAGTGCCCATGCTGCAATGCTCCAGTCATAATAGGTCAGCTGGATTTGTGCGAAATCCCATGCGTGGTGGGATGCAGGCTACTTTTCTGTTATTGTTTCGTGTTGCAATGTGGCAGGCTGAGCTAACATTAATTCCCTTAAACGTGTAATATCGGTAAAGGTTACCTTGATTCCTTTATTATTTAGTACTAAGAAGCTTTTTACATTTTTTTGTATAACATGCTGCAGCTCTTTTTTTACAGGAACTGGATTGTCCTTTTTAGTGTGAATATGATCAATGTAATATTCATTTACAGGAAACATATTCTGAATAAGAAAAGCAGCATTTTGCCCGTCAAATTCGCCTAAAATAATACCTTTGCAAGGCTTTGCATTGTGCCTATAAAATTTTAAAATATAAAGCGTTGCCTTATTCTGCCAGAATCTTCACGCTGCAGGTCTTATCCCCAGCCGTAAATGTTACCGTGATCACACCTTCCCCGGTTGCTCTGACACCGGCACGGATACGTCCTTCGTAAGTCATAGCCTCGGTATCATAGAAGTTCTCTTCACTGACAGGTGCAGCACTGCCGTAGCCAATGATCTCGCCAGGTCCCTCTACAGAGACAGCAACCTTCAACGGTTCATCTGTGTTGAGGCGGCCTTCCTGATCGACAACGGAGATATCCACATATCCGATATCGGTGCGGTCTGCCGGAAGAACGGCGTGCTCATCCACACCTGCGGTTGTCTTGACGGTTGCGGCAAGCTTCACATCATCGCCTGCTGTGACAAGGACATCACGTCCGATTTCCTCACCGTCTTTGTAGGCAACAGCCTCTACCTGTCCAGGTTCATAGATCGTGTCGAAGACAGCCATATACTTGTGCGGATCCCCGGTCGGCTTTCTGCCGACGGATTTGCCGTTTACGAGAAGCTCAATTTCGTCTGCAGCAGCGTATACTTCTACGACAATTCCCTTGCCGATATAATCTTTATGGTTCCAGCTTCTGTATGCATCTGAGAAGCACCACTGGGAACAATGTTTTTCCTCGCCGTAATGTACCGGTGGCTGTACTGCGATATATGGTGCAGTGCGGAAGCCCCAGATCATCTCACGCCAGTAAGTAACAGGCCTTCTGTTATCGAGTGACCGGAACATCAATGAGATTGCGGAGGCTGTGGGGTTCCATAATTTCACGCAGTTCTATAAGGAATTTAAGAAACATTACAATATGACGCCGAAGGAGTACCGGAGGTGGAGCGGACAGAAGGATTAGGCGCGCATGTCAGGCAGGGACAGACATACAATACCGGGAAAATGGTTCTTTCAGACAGTTGAAAAAGAAGGAGATCCTATATATAATGAAGCAATAAGCAGTGAGAAATAAAATGCAGAACAGGAAGAAGTTATGGAAAAAAGAGTATACGAAGTAGGTGACATCGTAAAACTGAAAAAACAGCATCCGTGCGGCAGCTGTGAGTGGGAGATTCTCCGGGTGGGAGCGGATTTCCGGTTGAAGTGCACAGGCTGTGGGCACCAGATCATGATTGCAAGGAAGCTTGTGGAAAAAAATACAAAAGAAATTCGAAAAAAAGCTTGAAATCATGCGAAAACTGTGATATAGTAGATGCTCGTGATAATCTATTATTCCTTGCTCATTCAATGAAAGGATGGGCCAGAGACCAAAAGGAGGAAATTCGCATGAATAAATATGAGTTAGCACTCGTTGTTAGTGCAAAGATCGAAGA
>CAKRFH010000112.1:0-9563 GCA_934320555.1 uncultured Roseburia sp. | reverse complement strand
AAAGGCAGACATATTCATTGTGAAGTGTCTGCTTTTTTGTGCCGTAAATTCCGTTATCTGCATAATGCCAAAATAAATTTTTTAAATTATAACCGCAAAACTTATTGATTCATTTTATTGATTTGGATATTATAATTGTAATAAGTTTGAGAAGGTTGTAGATGAATTGGAAATGTAATACACGGGGGAAAACCAGATTATGGAGAAAAAACTGTCCTTACAGAAATTAATAGCCGAGATTATCTTAGTCTCCTACAGCCTTGTGCTGTTGATGCTCGTCTTCTTAGAGATGTATATGTTTGCCAACTACCGGAACACGATTCGGGAAAAATGGCAGAATGCGTTGTATGAGAGTGTGCAGAAGGTGGAAGGAACGATTGATTCCGTCAATGCGAATATGTATGAGCTGTATTCGTATGATACTAATTTTAAGGCGCTTGAGACAGCGCGGGGGATTGATTGTCTGGCGTATGGATACCAGCTCAGTGACCAGTTGAAAGCACTGGAACTATACGAGAAGAGAAATATTTCCTATATGCTGTATTACGATGACATGGCATACAGAAAGTATTATTTCAATCAGGGGTTATACTCGAATGCGGATATTGAGGCAATTAAGGAGACGATGGATGTTCTTGTGGATACCAGCATAGGATTGAAAAGCTGGAGCTTTCAGGAAATCAACGGCAAACCATATGCAGTCAGTGTCTATCGCTCTGGGCGTGTGGCGCTGTGCGAGATCTGCAACTTAGAGCAGGTGAAGCAGCAGCTCGGGAAAAAGCTGAAGCAAAATGGGGCAGAAGTGTACGTCGCATACAATGGAACGCTGCTGGAAAAGGATGAAGCGGCACAGGCTTATGCCGGAATGGATTTGGAGAAAGATGTTTACTATAACAGACATTATATTCTTACCAATGAAATCGGAAATACCGGGCTTAGTATGGTGCTCTGCATTCCGGTCGGGATCTGGACCATTCTGAATGTCCAGCAGATTCTGCTGATCCTTGTGATGATTGTGTCCGCTTTCTTCGTCTGCTGGCTGTACCGGAGACTGAAAAAAGGTCTGATCGAACCGCTTCAGCAGATGACGGCAGAGATGGAGCGGATCAGTGACGGAGAGATGGATACGCGGATTGTATCCTCATCCAGATTTGAGGAGATGCAGAGGACGATCGATACCGTCAATGTGATGGTGGACGAGATCCAGAAACAGAAGATGACGCTGTACGAGCAGACGATCGAGAACCAGAAGGCGCAGATGCAGTACCTGACGATGCAGCTAAAGCCGCATTTTTACCTGAATGGACTGAAAACATTGAATGCGCTTGCAATGAACGGGGAGAATGAGAAGATGCAGGATGTCATCATCAAGCTTTCTTCCTATTTGAGGAACCTGCTTCAGATCGAGCGGGAGGAGATCACACTTGAGAGTGAGATCGACTGCGTGAAGAATTATGTGGAGTTTCAACAGGCAGCATTGGAGCGCCCGATTACGATCGAATGGCAGGTGGAGGTGGAGAAGTGCTGGTATGTACCGAATCTCTGCTTACAGACATTTGTAGAAAACAGCGTGAAATATGCGAAAACAATGAGCAGTGCGAGGGGACTTACAATCTGGATCCAGATCCATGAGCTTGAGACAGAGGATGGCACTTTTCTGGATATTTACATTAGGGATAACGGAACGGGCTTCCCGGAGGATGTGCTTGAGATTATTAACGGACCGGTGATCAGCGGAAGCGCCTGTGTTGGAATCAATAACTTAAAGCGCCGCTGTACGATTCTATATGGCGATAAATTTGAGTATGGATTTATCAATGATCCAGGGGCTGCCGTCAGCTATATCATACCGTATCATAAGAGGGAGGAACAGGTAAAATGAATCTGTTGATCGTGGATGACCAGAAAACAATTGTCAATGGACTCCGGGATGGCATTGACTGGAAAGTGGCAGGCATTGACGAGGTACATACCGCGTGCAGTGCGCGGGAGGCGAAGCTCGTCCTGATGAACTTCGATATCGAGATTCTTCTGACGGATATTGAGATGCCGGAGGAGAACGGGATGGAGCTGCTTGAGTGGACGAAGACGAGGTATCCGGAGATTGTTGCGATCTTCCTTACCTCCCATGCGGATTTTGAGTATGCAAGGCAGGCAATCAAGCTCGGAAGCTTCGACTATATCTTACAGCCGGCGCGTTATGAGGATGTGCAGCATGTGGTGGAGCGCGCGGTCGCGGAGGCGAGAAAGAATGTACATATTAAAAGACTGGAGGAGGCGACACAGATCATCAGCAAGCAGCGTGATGTTGCGTTGGAACTGATGCTCACGAAGAGTGAGGCAGAGAACTATGCGGAGGGGGAAGAGATCTTCAAGCGTCTGCAGGAGATGTTCATGACCCAGTATGAGCATGTTGTATTTTATCCGTGCTGGATCCAGATTGTGCGGTTTGAAAAGATCAGGCATAAATGGAATGCAGGACTGCTGACGTTGGTGTTCCGGAATGTGCTCGAGGAGCTTTTAGAGGATGTGGCGGTAAAAGCCTGTATCGCGCAGGTCAACCTGGAAAATTATCTGATGTATGTGGCGATGGATGCGCATAAGATCACGCAGGAGCGGTGGCAGGAGGTCTGGGAGGAGTTTACGGCATTTTTCAATGCGCGGATGGACTTTAGGATTGCAGTATACCCGGATTATCCGGAGATCGAGACATACCGTCCGGAGCGGGATGAGGCATTGAAGAAGCGGATCCTTACCAACTGTGAGAAGAAGCCGGGTATCTTCTATGAGACGGAGGAGGATCTGCAGGTGGATGAGAACGAAGAGCGGATCCGTCTGGCGAAGGATTATGTGAAGACGAACATCAACCGCAGTGTGACAAGGTCGGAGGTGGCAGAGTACCTTCACCTGAATGAAGAATATTTTTCCAGGCTGTTTAAAAAGTATACCGGATATACCTTCAAGGATTATGAGATGATGGAACGCATTGAGATCGCAAAGTACATGTTGGAGAAGTCCCGTTTCTCCGTAAGTATTATTGCTTCCAAGGTGGGATATGATAATTTCTCCCATTTTTCCAAGGTGTTTAAGAAGTATACAGACCAGACTCCGCAGGAATACCGGAAGAATTTCCAGAAATAAAGAATCTGATCACAGAGATGCCAAAGACGCTGCCGATGCAGTGCTGGAAGCAGACGGCAGAAGGAAGGATTCCGTCAGAAAGACGGAACAGTTGTTTGAATTGTACAAGTTTACGAATGCCACAAACCAAACATCGTCAAAATGACGAGGATGTCATAAAAAGAACAGTGAAAATCACGAAAAGAGCAGAAATAAATCTGCTCTTTTTTTATGATAGAAGCATGCAAAGGACATGCGGCTGCAAAAAAGATGACTGCCGCAAGCGATTTTGAATCTCAGAAATGGAGGGGTATTATGAAAGGACTAGCAAAATTCAAAAGATACTTACCGCTGTACCTGATGTTTTTACCAGGAGCGTTGTATCTGCTTATCAACAACTACGTGCCGATGGCAGGACTGGTTGTTGCATTTAAGAAGTACAACGTCCGGGACGGATTGTTCGGAAGCGCGTGGAACGGACTTAAGAACTTCAAGTTCCTGTTCGCAACACCGGATGCATTCGTGATCACAAGGAACACAATTTTGTACAATGTGGTATTTATTTTCTTAAATACAGTATTGGGAATCATTTTTGCAATCTTTATCTGTGATGCGATCAACAAGAAATTAAAGAAATTATATCAGAGTGCGATTCTTTTCCCGTATCTGATGTCAGCCGTTATCGTAGGTTACATCGTATTCGCATTCTGCAGCCAGACAAACGGTATTTTAAACAACTCGATTCTTCCGGCATTGGGGATTGACCCGATCAACTGGTATTCGGAAGCAAAATATTGGCCGTTCATCCTGGTATTTGTCAATACCTGGAAGGGTGTCGGATATGGATGTCTGATTTACATCTCCGCCATCAACGGAATTGATCCTTCCCTTTACGAGGCAGCAGCCTTAGATGGGGCAACGAAGTGGCAGCAGATCAAAGCGATCACACTTCCATCCTTAGTACCAACCGTAATTACACTGACACTGATGAGCGTAGGCCGTATCTTCTACTCTGACTTCGGTCTGTTCTATCAGGTACCTAGAAACTCCGGAATGATTTATTCCACCACAAATGTTATCGACACTTATGTATACCGTGGTTTAATGGAGCAGTCCAATATCGGTATGTCAGCAGCAGCCGGCTTCTATCAGTCCATCGTAGGATTTATCCTCGTTCTGACAGCAAACTGGGTGGTAAGCAAAGTCAGCAAAGAAAATGCATTATTCTAAGGGAGGCAGACGATGAGAGAAAAACCGTTTTCAAAATATCAGATTTTATCCAATCTGGTCATGATTATATGGACAATCTTAATTATTCTTCCATTTATCCTGCTGTTCATGTCATCCATCACAGATGAGAAAGTACTGGTAGCAAATGGATATGCCTTCTGGCCGGCGAAGTTCTCACTCGGTGCGTATGGTTATATTTTAAAGTCAGGAAAGAAAATTTTAAGTGCATACGGCGTCAGCATCTTAGTGACAGCGATCGGAACTTTATTAAACGTCTTCTTATCTGCCATGATGGCTTACCCACTGGCAGTGAAGAACCTTCCGGGAAGAAAGTTCATGAACTTCTTCGTATTCTTTACGATGTTATTCAACGGAGGAATCGTACCATCTTACTTAATGTGGACATCCTTCGGAATCAAAGATACGTTATGGGCACAGTTGTTACCGAACTTCCTGTTAAGTGCATGGAACGTTATGATGATCCGCACTTATTTCACCACAAGCATTCCGGACAGCCTTTATGAGGCGGCCGAGATTGACGGAGCTACACAGTTTGAGATTTTCAAAAGCGTTGTCATTCCGCTTGGAAAACCGATCTTAGTCACCATGGGAACCTTCGCAGGACTGACCTACTGGAATGACTGGACCAACGGATTATACTATCTCGTCAAGAGAAAGGATTTCTACAACGTACAGAACTTATTAAACCAGATGGTAAGTAATATCCAGTACCTTGCAACAAGCTCGAACTCGAACGTGACATCAGCAGCCGCAGCGATCCCGTCCACGGCGATCCAGATGGCAATCGCATTTATCGCGATTTTACCGATCATGCTGATCTTCCCGTTCTTCCAGAAGTACTACTCCAAGGGTCTTACCCTCGGTGGTGTGAAGGGCTAAACAAAATATTATTAACAGAATAATAAATAAACATTTATTATACATAGAAAAAAGGAGGATTTTTACTATGAAAAAAAGATTTGTGAGCGCATTGTTAGTAGCAGCCATGGCTGTTACAGCACTGGCTGGCTGCGGCGGAAGCAGTGACGCAGGAAGCAGCAATGGTGGCAGCACAGCGGGTGGCACAGAGAGCACAGGCGGTGCCGTATCCGAGGGAGGAACCACAACAACTTCTACCGGAACTTACACCGCGGACAACCCATATCATCTCGTATTTGAATTTATTGAGATGTATGATCAGGATGATGCAGCACGTGCAGCGGTGCAGGATGCCCTGAATGATTACATGAGAGAGAATTACCAGATCGAAGTAGAGTTCTTACCGGTATCTTTCGCAGAGTACCAGACCACAACACAGCTGATGCTCTCCGGTGGAGATGAATTAGACGTTTTGCCGATTATGTACAGCTATGCATCCAGCTGGATCAACATGGGTGGTATCTACGATATGTCTGACCTGATGAATTCCGATGACGGAGCGAAGATCGTAGAGGCTCTCGGTAGCGAAGAGACAGCACATGTCGGCACAATGAACGGTGTGTTATTCGGGTTCCCGGCAAATAAAGAGTCTGTTGAGCTCGGCGGATTATGTATGAGAGCAGACATCTGTGACGAGCTTGGTCTGACAGAGAAATACAACTTAAACAGAGAAGACAGTGATGTATTTACAGGTGACAGCCTTACCTGGGATGAAGCAGAGGAGATCTTTGCAGCAGTCAAAGAGGCTCATCCGGAGATGTATCCACTCTATATGTCCAACTCTGATCAGTTAAACCGTTTCGACTATGAAGATACTTTAGTTGATGGCTTTGGTGTCTTAAACCTTGCAGCAGACCGTGAGAGCACAACGGTTGTCAACAGATTCGAGACACAGGAATACAAAGATATTATCACAAGACTTGCAAAATGGTATGATGCAGGCTACATCTATCCGGATGCAGCAACGGATACACAGGGTACTGCAACTATGATGAAAGCCGGAAATACATTCTCTTACGCAACCGCAATCAAACCTGGATTCCTTGCAGAGGCAAAGGCAGCAAACGGATGTGACTGCTACGTTCTGTATCTGAATCCGGAACCAAATGAGGGTTATATTACTACAACAAACGTTTCCTTCATCGATACAGGTATCGCAGCACAGTCCAAGGATCCTGAGATGGCATTCAAATTCATCTCCGCTCTTTACAGCGATCCAACTGTATACAATATGTGGCAGTATGGTATCCAGGATGTAAACTATAAGTTACAGGATGATGGAACAGCAACTTTCGTTGATGGAGAAGACGGAGGTAACTACAAATATCACCAGAATACAGGATGGGCAATGGGTAACCAGTTCCAGTCCTATGTATGGAATGACGGAACCAAAGATGCCAATTACTGGGATAAGTTAAAAGCTCACAATGACTGGGCATACTACTCACCAGCATACGGCTTCATGTGGGACAGCTCCAACTACTCAACAGAGATTACAGCTTTAACAAATGCTTATGAGACATACCGTTCTGCATTAGATACAGGTTCTGTAGGACTTGCAAATGTAGACAGCACCATCCAGGCATTAAACGATGCATTATATGCAGCAGGACTTCAGGATGTTATGGATGAGAAACAGGCTCAGTTAGATGAGTGGTTAGCAGAAAATAAATAAAAAACTGTAAACAGAAACAGACAGAAGAAACGATTGAACTAACAGGACGAGGCTGGTCGGGAAGTATCCGGCCGGCCTCGTTTTTTCGAAGAAGGCAGAAAAATGGTAATAGAGAAGAAAGCATACACAAAAGATTCTTTCCCGTTTATTTCGGCGTCAGAGAAGCCGGATTTTAAGGCTGCCGGATATGTGGAGGAAGAATATTTCATGCGGGGAACCGCGAACATATACGAGGAGACCGGGGAAAACAGCAAGAAGGTACTCTGTCCGGATGTGCCATACTGTAACCGTTTCCTTGTGAGAAAGCCGGAGCACGCCGAAGATTTCTCCGGGGATGTGATGATCGAGATCTTAAATGCCACGGCAGGCTTCGACATCGACCGTATGTGGATTCTTGGAAAAGACGAGATCATGCGCAGAGGTGCTGTGTATGTCGGAATCACAAGCAAGCCGGATGTGTTCGCTTCCTTAAAGAAGTTCGATGCAGACCGTTACGGGGAGATTTCCTGGAAGGCTCCGTTTGAACGGAAAGAGAATGCGGACGAGAAGAATACAGATCCGAAGGTAGTGCCAAGAGAGAAGGATCAGGAGACCGGGCTTTTCTGGGATATGCTGACAGACCTGACAAAGTATTTAAAAGAGGATACGCAGATCCTTCCGGCTGGAAAAGACAGAAAGATGTATCTGCTCGGATGGTCTCAGTCAGTCGGATACATGACAACTTACCGCAATTATTTTGCTTTTTCTGAGGATGGAGAGAACATATTCGACGGTTATCTGGCGGCGGGCGGTGTCCATATGTTAGTCATCCCACTGAAGCAGGACGAATATGGCAAGGCGCTTCCGCATAAGGAAAAAGTAGATATTATGCCGGTTCCGTTTATCGCGTCCCAGACGGAGAGCGAGAATGCACATTTCGGGGCTTTCGAGGCAAGACAGGAGAATTCCGATACGCCGGAATTAAAGTACCGGTGCTATGAGATCGCAGGCTGTACGCATGATACCGTTTATTCCCTGCTCAATTATTATAAGGGAGACGATTATCTCGATAAGATCGGGGTCGGACCACAATATGTCGGGGACAATGAGCACCCGAACGATTATCCATCGCAGTATGCCTTTGCAGCTCTTTTCTCCCATCTGCTCGACTGGGTAAGAAAGGGAATTGTTCCACCGGAAGCACCGCGGATTGAGGTGGATGAGGCTCTG
Organism: uncultured Roseburia sp.; assembly: GCA_934320555.1. Lineage (GTDB taxonomy): Bacteria > Bacillota > Clostridia > Lachnospirales > Lachnospiraceae > Roseburia. The sequence continues at coordinate 1,390 of CAKRFH010000112.1, read as the reverse complement.
GAAAATGTGAGGGACGAAAAGGGGAATGCAATCGGCGGTGTCAGGCTGCCGCAGATTGATGTTCCGGCTGCAACGTATTATAATTACAGTGATTCGAGTGTAATACCAGATGGCAGAAATCCGTTATTTGGACATGTCGAATATTTTTCAAAAGAAAAATTAACAGAGCTGTACGGAACGCTGGCAGCTTATGAGGCAAAAGTCAGGGAGTCCGCAGAGCAGGCAGTCAGACACGGCTATCTGTTAGAGGCAGATAAAGAGAGCTGTGTGCAGAATGCCGTGCAGACCGCAGCAAGGCTTGGCTTAGAATAGGAGAAGGAGGATTTTTTATATGTGGAAGTACAAATTTCATGTACCGGAAACAAAACAGGTACGTTTACTGGTCTACACAGACTGTGCGAATGAGGCAGATGACCAGTATGCAGTTGCACATGCGCTGATGACGCAGAAGTTTGATGTGGTGGGAATTATCGCCGCACATTTTGACATGAACACAAGAAGAGAGGGCGCACCATATGCGCCGGGTACGACGGCACAGGCAAGCTATGACGAGATTCTGACGGTGCTCGATAAGATGGGCGTGTCCGGACAATATCCGATCGCACTTGGTTCAGGCGTACCGCTCGAAGATGAAAAGACACCAATCTTATCGGATGGTGCGAAGATGATCATCGAGGAAGCCATGAAAGACGACCCGCGTCCATTATATATCGGCTGTCAGGGCTCCATCACAGACCTTGCTTCCGCGATCCTTGCAAAACCGGAAATCTGTGACCGCATGACTGCAATCTGGATCGGAGGCGGAGATTATCCGAACGGCGGATTCGAATTCAACCTCATGCAGGATATCAATGCAGGAAACGTTTTATTCTCTTCCCAGATGCCGGTATGGCAGATCCCGATGAAAGTATACAAGACCCTTTCCGTATCGCTGGCAGAGCTCCAGTACAAAGTAGAACCATGCGGAGAGATCGGAAAATACTTATTCGAGAACCTGGTTGCTTTAAACGAGAAGCTTGCCATCATTCCGCACTGGCCGCACGGCGAACTGTGGGGACTCGGGGATCAGGGCGTGATCGCAGTCCTGATGCAGGAGAGCGAGCGTGTGGACAACTTCCACATGATCCCGGCACCAAGAGTGAATCCAGAGGACATGACCTATGATCTCAACACCGACAACCGAGAGATCAGAGTCTATGACTACATAGACTACCGTATCACATTAGAAGATTTCTTTGCCAAACTGGCAATCAACTATCGTTAAGTAGATACCTAAGCAACTCATAAAAAATGTATATTGGATTGTGCACGCTGGCCGAACGCAACGAAGACACTGGGGAGCCGCCGGTCCTTAGCTTCCAGACACGGTCGGCAGGCTTCGGCTTGCCGG
>CAKRFH010000111.1:0-9628 GCA_934320555.1 uncultured Roseburia sp. | reverse complement strand
GCTGCAATCCGCAGAACGTTGTAGACGGCAGACTGGGATTGCACCGGTTCATTGGTTATAAGCATACATCACATATGAGTTGCGGCTTTTTCTGTTCTTTGCTTTGTGTTTGTAGACATGGTCAAAGCAAAGGCATCTTTTGAAAAGCCTTGTTCTCATATCTTTCGCATGATGTATGATTCGGATGCTTTCAGATTGTAGACGGGTCTGAAAGCAGCTGCTTATCTGATTGGCTCTATTCTTTGTTTGTAGACATGGTTGAATAGAGGCTTATCTGAAAATCTCTCTGTGAAGATGAACCATCCTCTGGCAATTGCACTGCGGGTTCTTGTTCACGCTTTTCTTAATACTATCTGACGGAATCAGACAATGGCTGTCTGATTATAGGCTGACAACGACTCCTCTATTTCTCGATTGAATATGCACCTAATGCGTGCATCTCTGTATCTTCACTTCTGTTCTCCACCATAATTCTGTAGAAGCCAGTTGATTTAATTGTGAAAGTATGATATCCGCCTCCTGTTGTTTCACATACAGTACTCTCACCACTAGAATGCATCAATCCAAACCAGCATTCACAATCTGATGGAGTAATCGTAACCGCTATCGAAATCTCAGTTCCTTTTTTAAAGAATTTCTCCGGTGTCACATAACGTGTTCCTGCTGGAATTGTCCAATCGAAGTTTGCCCCATCACTGCCTCTGGTAATGATTTCATCATCCATAACAATCTGCGGCACCAATGCATTATCTTCAGACGATACCACAAACTCATCCGTATCCACAAGCACGTCTTCTGATTCTTCAAAGTTCACCACCTGTGTCCTCTTAAACAATTCATCATTCGCATTTGCCATCCCAACACCAGCCGCATAGGATGTTCTCGTACTGATGGTGATGAAGGTGAGCAGCAGTAATGCTGTCACGATTTTGGATGTAGTTTTCAGATTTTTTCCGTGTTTCTTCATAAAGTCAACTCTCCTCTCGAGTATTTCCCTGGATTCAAATAGCATGGAAAAGACCCAGAGGTCACGACTCATTTGCTCTGCGGCTTCGGAGATCATCCAGATGATCTGGAAGTATCCGCTGCGTCCGATGCCCATGGAATTCAGACGTTGTACTACTTTGCGGTCACAGTCCTGCTCACTCCACAAGTTGAGCAGACCTACCAGTATGTACGCAGGCGGATTGAAGCTCTGGATGATCACAATCACCGTAGTCATGGCCTTGTAGATCAGATCATGCTTTTTAATATGTATCAATTCGTGTAACAGAATTACCTGTAATCTTTCGCCTTCGAAATCGTCATAAGGTAATATTACACGTCTCTTTCGTATCCCTGTCGCGATCGGACTTGTGACATCTTCGTTCCACAGGAACTCTACATTTCCACGAATTCCGAGCTGACTCTTGAGTTCTTCAAATACCGCTGTCATTTCCGGATTGTCTACCGGAACACTCTTTTTACACAGGTTGTGCTGTGCCCGCATTTTTTTCAAATGCTTCCAAACATTGAGGATCGTCACTGTGAACCAGGCAATCATTGCCATTTGCAGATAGTCTGCACGGAAGTTGATCTGGAATACAAACTTCTCTAAGAGATCCCTCGTCTCCCAGATATAACTTCCATCCCTTGACATGAGAATCGACACATATGCCACAGGCAGCAGGAACATTATAACCACCCATCTTAGCATATAATAGACCAGATCCGGATTCAGCTTCAGAAAAAGCAGCCGGCAGATCAGCCAGATGAACAGCATCACATCACCTGTTATCGCTGTGACAAATGCATAATAGAACAGAAAATTAATCCAATTCATCTATTTTTTTCTTGATTCTTTCCTTATCCTCTTTGCTCAGCTTCATATTGTCAAAAAGCCCACATACGAATGCACCGAAGTTACCCTGATTGAAGTAGCGGATGTTTTCAGATACTGTGCTGGTTTTGAATTCTTCCTTCGATACGAGTGGCTGATAATAGGAATATCTGCCCTTTCTGTATACGCTGAGGTAGCCCTTCTTCACAAGACGTGCAAGGAATGTGGAAACTGTCTGTGGCTTCCAGTTCTTGCCGAACTCCTGGTTCACCCCGTTCATAACATGGGCGAGATCCGGATCTTCCTCTGACTCCCAGATAATCTTCATAACCATTCTTTCACATGTTGAAATTTCATATGGATCCATAATATTCAAGTCCTCCTAATTGTAATGCTCAGACCTTTATCGTTTGATTTGCGCGCCAGCAATGAAAAGCACGCTTCGCGAACTCTTCATTGTCATGAACGATAGTATAACTTCTGTAGTTCATACTACATTCATAATGTAAGGATAACATCTTTTGCTGCTTTTTGCAATCCCTTTACGCAGATTGATAAAGATTCCTCTCCTGATGTGTTGTTAATGCTGCTGCTTTTTCATGATTTCAGGATCTCCCAGTGAGTAATCCGGCCGCATCCTCGAAAAATTGAGGTTGTAGTTCGGGTCACCTTCCTTTAACAGTGTCTCCCATCTGTTTCTCATAAATTCAATTTCCGACTGAAATCTCGCCACTTTTTCCGGGGAATCCTCTGCACCTCTTGATTTTGACTCATAGTGATATGCTTCTACTCTCGGATCATACACAATGAGATAACCGGCTTCTCTTACGCGCAGACAGAAATCTACGTCATTAAATGCCACAGACAGCTCCTCTTCAAAGCCGTTCACTTTATCGTAAACTTCTTTTTTTACCATAAGGAGTGCTGCTGTTACCGCACTGTAGTTCATCTGAATGGCGGCACGGTGCATATAGCCGCTTCGCTCACGCCTCATGCCCTGATACAGATTCGCTCCGATCCCGCGGAGGCTGCCACCAACCCCCACGACCAGACCTGCATGCTGAATCGTATTGTCCGGGTAGTACAATCTCGCTCCTACAACTCCAACTTCCCTCCTTTCACAGTTGGACAGCATCTGCTCTATCCAGTTCGTCTCTATTACTTCTATATCATTATTCATGAGAATATAATAGGTACCGTTTGCATAAGATGCGCCGAAGTTGTTAAGCTTCGAATAGTTGAATGCATCCGGGTAGTACACCACCCTGATTTTATCGGATTCGATCTTTTTATATAAGGAAAAGGTCGCTTCCTCTGTACTGTTGTTCTCCACGATGATCACTTCATAATTCTCGTAAGAACTCTTTGCGATCGCGTCCAGACACTTCTTTAACGTCTCCGTCTCATCCTTGTTCGGGATGATAATGGACACAAGCGGGCGCTCTGTCAGCTTGTAGTTGACCCGGTAAAAGCCAAAGTACTGGGTCGGCTCCACGCTTCCTTCCACACCGATCCGCTCTAAATGTGCCTCGATCGCACGCTTTCCGGCATCCCTTGCATAGGACTTCGAATCGCCGTCCCCTGCTGTGGAGAGCTCATGCATGCGCCAGTGGTATAAGATCTTCGGGATATGCGCGATCACTTTCGCCTGCTCCGTTGCACGGAGTACAAAGTCGTAATCCTGCGCCCCGTCAAAATCTTTCCGGATCCCTCCGAGCCTGTCGGCTAATTCCCTCTTCACCACAAGAAAATGTGTGATGTAGTTGTTCGAGCACAGCAGATCCGGGTTGAAATCAGGCTTGAAATGTGGATCCATGACCTTCGTCTGCCCGGCATCGGTCTTGTCCTCGTCCGAGTAGAGCACCTCCGGTTCTTTTCCCTGCTTTCTTCCTTTTATAATCCGGTCCGCCATCTCATAGAGTGCATCCGGTGTGATCACATCGTCGTGGTCAAGAAACGCAATGTAATCGCCTCCTGCCATTGCAATCGCTGCGTTGGTATTCTCGGCAATCCCTCCATTTTCTTTTAGCTTCTGGTATACAACACGGGATGCCTCTTTGTCAATTATTTTCCGGTCATTCTGCTGATATTCCTGCACAATGGCAGGGATCACAGATTCCCCCGGTGTTCCATCGGCTAAGCACAGCTCCCAGTTTTCATAGGTGGAAGCCATCACAGATTCGATCATCTCACGCAAAAACGTTTCTGGCGTGTTGTATAGAGGAACCACAATACTGATTTTTGGTGCTTCTTTCCATTTCCGGCTTATCTTTCTTTGTTCTGCAAGCTCTGCCTCTGTCGGTTTTACTTTTTCATACCAGTCATTGTAGGGAATCGCTTCCTGCTCCTGCTTCTCCTGAAGCCTGATGAGGAATTCCTTCCAGCCGTAATGCTTTAAGTAGCGGATTCCCTTTCTGATTGTTGTCACATTTATTTTCATGCTGCTTCCTTTTTTGATTGATACTTCTTTGTCAGGCTGTATGATCCTATCTTCTTAAGGAAAAATCGGAATTGTCGAGCGTCAGGTTCTTATTATAGTATGGATCCCCCTTCTCGAAATATTCCGGCCATTTCTGATTCAGCCTTGCGATCTCGCGGTTGAAGCGTTCGATCTTCTCCGGCGTATCCTCAAGTCCTCTCGATTTCGACTCATAGTGGTACAGCTCCGCGTATGGGTTGTACACCACAAGCTTTCCTGCCTGTCGTACCTTCAGGCAGTAATCAATATCATTGAAGGCAACCTTGAACGATTCATCGAGACCGCCCACTTCCTCGTAAACGCTGCGCTTTGTCATCAGGCATGCCGCTGTCACTGCAGAATAATCCTGTGCGCAGACGATCCTGCCGAAGTAACCGGTGTCGTATCTGGACTTATTGATAAAACAGTGTCCGGCAATACCGGAAAATCCGATCACAACACCTGCGTGCTGGATCGTATCATCTTCATAATAAAGTCTTGCCCCGACGATTCCGACATCGTCCCGCATACAATAGCCTAACATCTCCCGGATGCAGGTCGGATAGATCGCCTCCGTGTCGTTATTCAACAGAAGCAGATAGTCGCCGTGCGCCCGCTCCACACCGAAGTTGTTGATCTTCGAATAGTTGAAATCTCCGTCGTAGTATACGACCGTCACGTTATCATGTGCTTTTTCCAGTTCTTTGTATGCCTCAAACGTTTCCGGTTCCGTGCTGTTGTTCTCCACGATCACGAACTCAAAGTTATGATAGTCTGTCTTATCATAAATGGAATTCATACACTTCTTCAGATCGTCGATATGATCCTTGTTTGGAATAATAATGGATACAAGCGGTTCTTCCTTCCACTCGTAAATCGTGTGGTACATGCCGTAAAACTGCGCATGCTCCACGCGCGCCGGGATACCGGCTCTCCGGTAATGCGCCTCGATCGCCCTTTTTCCGGCCTCAAATGCATACAGCTTGCTCTCCGGGTTCGCCGCGGTTGATTCCATATGGCAGCGCCAATGGTAGAGGATCTTCGGGATATGTCTGATATTCTTTGCCTGTTCACAGCACCGGAAGATGAAATCGTAATCCTGCGCTCCGTCAAAAGCCGGATCGAACACACCAATCTCCTGCTGTAAGCTTCTCTTCACTGCGAAAAGATGGCAGATATAATTCATGCTGCAAAGCAGATCCACGTTGAAATCGGATTTGAAATGAGGCTCGAAGAACTTCTTTCCGTTCATACTCACCTTATCTTCATCTGAATAGAGCACATCCACCGACGGATCTTCATTCAGTGCCGATGCAAATTCAAACAGCGCATTGGCAGGGACAAGGTCATCATGGTCCACCAGCACAATATAATCGCCCTCTGCCATCGCAAGCGCCCGGTTTGTGTTGCCGGAAATTCCCTCGTTCTTAGCAAGCGTCACATAGCGGATCCTCTTATCCCGCTTCGCATACTCCTGTAAGATACGGTCCAGGCTTCCATCCGCACTTCCGTCTGCCATGCAAAGCTCCCAGTTCGTATAGGTCTGTGCCAAAATGGACTCCATCATCTCCCGAAGGAACTGCTCATTCGTCCGGTATAACGGTACTACAATGGAAAAGAACGGCTGTAAGGAGAGTTTGGTCTGTCGCTGTGCCTCTAACTCCTCCGGCTTCACTTCATAATGCTCCCTCCACTGTTCATAGGTGGAAGCTTCCTTCTTTCCAAGCTTCGTATTCACCTTGCGCACGGTTGCACTGATTCCATTCCGTTCCAGATAGCGGAAGGCATTTCCCGCCTTCTGCATATAACGTGCCAGCCTGCCCTCGTCGCCAAGCGCACTCAGTGTGCACTTCGAGCGGTGCTTCCCATCTTCCATGATGAGTGTCACCTTCTTCACATCCGCATGTCCGGACAGGTCTGCTTTCACCTGAAAGCCCGGCTTTAACGTCACATCCTGCTCCGGGAACACCGGCTTTAAATCTCTTCTGTGGTAATAGCTCACCTCAGTCGGAAGGATGTTGCCCTTCTCATCTAACAGAGTAAAGCTCACCTGCTTTGCTCCCACGCACCAGCCTAAGACCAGCAGGTTCTGCTCCGCGCGCTTTGCCGACTCAATATAATAGTCAAGCTTTGGCTGCAGCGTGCAAAGCTTCTTCACAGAGATGGAAGTCTCCTTTTCTTTCACACCGTTCTCCGTGGAAAAAAGGACAAGCTGTCTGCCCTTCTTCCAGTTCTCCGGGAGCTCGACCATCCCGATCACTTCATCGTTGATCTCGTTGAAATTACCGAGGTACTTCTGTCTGACCTCTGCACCGCTGTGGATCTCTAATGCCGTCCTGCATGGCCTGCCATCCAGATACGCTTCGATGCTTCTCCCCGAAGCATGTCCGTCAAAGTACCAGCCGACAAATGAGACGGTATTCTCCTCTGACAGATGAAATCTGATTTTCTCTATAAAAAAATGATTTTCCTTCATGGATACTCCTGTTAAAAAATTGCATTTTTATTTCCATTCATGTCCTATTATACTATCATTTTCCATGCTTTCATGCAAGGTTTTCCTGTCAGAAGGAATGTATTTTCAGTTCTTATTTTTTTCTTAACATTCCAAAATATTCGTGTTGCTTTTGCCGATTCTATGGTATGATAGAAGAAAGTGATTTACAATAAAATTTTGAGAGGTATTTACACGTGAAGAAAAGAACTTTAACACTTCTTACGATCCTTGCGCTTTCCCTGTCCTTAACAGCCTGCGGCAAGGATGAGCCGGCATCTGATAATTCTACTGCCGACACCACCAACACAGACCAGAACGTTGTCGCAGATGTCGATGTCGCGCCGGCAACCGAGGAGCCAGCCACTGAAGAATCCCGCGATGGTATGTACCGCAGTGAGCTCACCAACGAATGGATCGACGAGAGCTTAAAGGATCAGCGCCCGATCGCCGTCATGGTCGACAACGAATCCATCGCCCTTCCACACTATGGACTGACCCAGGCAGACATCGTATATGAGATGATGAACAGCACCGCAAACGGCAAGATCACCCGTCTGATGGCGCTCGTCAAGGACTGGGATTCCCTGACACAGTTTGGAAGTATCCGAAGCGCAAGACCGACCAACCTTGTCCTCGCAGCTGAGTGGAACGCTGTTTTAGTACACGACGGAGGTCCTGTCTACTGTAACCCTTATTTCGAGGAAGCTTACACGAACAATTTAAGCGGCGGTTTCTCCCGTGTGAACAACGGAAAAGCACGCGAGTACACCGAATATGTCTGTGAAGGAGACCTTGACAAGCAGTTTGCCTCCCACAAATACTCCACCACTTATAATGAGTATTATGAAGGTCCACATTTACAGTTTGCGGACGAGTCCAATCCGGTTGACTTAAGCAGCTTTGCTTCTGTGAAGGATGCGGATGAGATCGCACTCCCATTCCCTCATAATAAGTCCAAGCTTACTTACAACGCAGACGACCAGCTGTACTACTACTCCGAGTACGGCGAGAAGCATCTCGATCCTGCCAACGACAACGCACAGCTTTCCTTCAAGAACGTCATCTTACAGAGCTGCCCGTACATCCAGTACGATGAGCACGGCTACATGATGTTCTACATCATCAACACCAACCAGGAAGGCTACTACATCACAGACGGCAAAGCGATCAAGATCACATGGGCAAAGACCTCTGCAACCGGTCCTACCAATTACTTCGATGAGAACGGCAACAAGATCACACTGAACACCGGTAAAACTTATATCGGTATTGTTCCGGACGAAGACTGGAGCAATCTTGTGATCGACTAGGCAGATAACAATCGAATAATACCTACAGAAAAAGCGTCCCAGTTCCGGTTTTCACACCGGTCTGAGACGCTTTTCATATTACCATTACCGTTCTAAGCGTTTCTGGCTTCTTTTTTATTCTCTATCCTCTAACTCTGCAGTCAGTCTCTCATAAGCTTCCCGTTCCAGATCATATCCCAAAAATGAGATGCCACGATAAATCAGCTCCGGCACTTCCTCCTGCTGTGAAAGCTTTCGCTCCATCGCAAGGATCAGCTGCTCCTTTGCCTCCACAACATCCGCATCTGCCTCATAGAACTTTACCATATCATACTCAGATGTATTTCCGCATGGGTTTGGGCAAGTCTCACAGTTCGGCGATATCGTGTACTTCTCCCTGCGTATTTCGGCAATGAGTTCGTCCTCTTTTTCTGCACATTTTCTCTGGAGAAACGCTTCTCTTACAATCTCATCCGTGCGTTCGGTCTTCCCGTTATTGGAAACTGCTCCCGCCAGGCCGATCAGTGCACCTATTACACGGTCTCCCTGCATGCCAAAGTCCTCCTGTTTTCTTATACCGTAATCTCTGCGGTCATGCCAAGTTCTTCCTTATTTGCCGTTACTGAAAACTTATAAAAAGTTATAAACTTCTATGTTTCATTCCTACTTCAACGAGTATGCTTTTGATGATATAAATATCTATCTACTCACAAGTTCTTGTACTCTCCATAGGCGTAAATTCCGGACTAACGGATCCGTACATATTTGCATTAACGTTTTAGTGTTAGCTTGCAAATCGTTCTCCATAAGCCTTGAGATTTATAGATGCCTGGAAATCTCTGTCAACCATATTTCCACACTCACATCTATAAACCCTGTCAGATAACTTCAAATCTTTTTTGATGTTTCCGCAACAGCTGCAAAGCTTTGATGATGGATAAAACCGATCAGCCACAATAAGCTGAATTCCTTTATCACTGCATTTGTATTCAAGCTGTTTTCTAAACAAAAAAAATCCTTGTTCCTGAACTGCTTTGGATAAATGTCTATTTTTCATCATTCCGCTGACATTCAGATCTTCAATACATATAAATCTTGGCTTTCGATTTACGATCTCAGATATGGTCTGATTCAAATAGTTTTTACGGATGTTTGTTAATCTGTGATTTCGTTTTAATAAAAGTTTTTCCTTTTTGATTACATTATTGGTTTTACAGTAACTTTCTCCTTCCTTATTTTTCTCGTAAGAACGAGAGATACTTCGCTGTAATCTGCATTTCTGTTTTTCCAGTTTCCTTACTTTCTGACTCTTATTGATGTTCTTATATTTAACAGCATCAGAGCAGACAGCCAAATCTTTGATTCCTAAGTCTATACCGACTCCATCATCATTAAGTGTTTCCTTGCAATCAGGAAATTCCACACATACACTGACCCACCAGTTCAATCCGTCAAAGGATATTCTCGGATTCATATATTTAACATCTGTCGGAATACGTCCATGTTCTGCAAGTCTTACCCAATTCATTTTTTGCTTATTTGCTTTCCTGCTGGAAGAAAAGCCT
>CAKRFH010000110.1:0-9674 GCA_934320555.1 uncultured Roseburia sp. | reverse complement strand
ACATACTTCCTCAAAATTCGCTGCACGAACGGCTGGCTCCTGCTCACGAACCGGAACTCTTGTTAATACGTCCATTTTCTTCCTCCTGATTCTATCAGATGTGTCATCTGTCTGACAGCACCCTGTACTTTTCTGTCCTAGTCTGCGCAGTTGCCGCATCCGCCGTGATGTGTCTCGCCCTCTTTGAGCTTTAACATCGCTCTGCCCTCTTCGGTCTTATACTGAGCCTGTCTTCTCATCGCCTGGTCAAAATCTACCAGATGTCCGTCAAACTCCGGTCCGTCTACGCATGCGAACTTCACTTCATCCCCTACAACAAGACGGCACGCGCCGCACATACCGGTTCCGTCTACCATGATCGGGTTCATGGATACAACGGTCGGGATGCCAAGCTCCTTCGTCAGCTTACAGACAAACTTCATCATGATCATCGGTCCGATTGCCACACAGTGGTCATAGCGCTTTCCGTTGTCCCACAGTTCCTGAAGCTGTGCTGTTCCGGTTCCCTTGAATCCGTAGGAACCGTCATCGGTTGTCACATAAAGGTTCGTTGCGACTGCTTTCATTTCCTCTTCTAAGATCAGTAATTCTTTATTACGGGATCCCATGATGACATCACAGTCCACGCCGTGCTCATGCAGCCACTTTACCTGTGGGTAAACAGGTGCTGTTCCGACACCACCGGCTACGAATAAAATCTTTTTCTTCTTCAGCTCTTCGATATCTTCGTGAATCAGGTCGGATGGACATCCAAGTGGTCCGACAAAGTCTTCGAATGCATCCCCTTCCTGTAAAGAAACCATACGCTCTGTGGAAGCGCCTACGGTCTGGAATACAATAGTGATCGTTCCCTCTTCGCGATTATAATCGCAGATGGTAAGCGGAATACGCTCTCCCTCCTCATCGATCTTCACAATAACAAACTGTCCCGGTTCGCAGTACTGCGCAACACGGGGAGCTTTGACATCCATAAGATAAATCTTATCTGCCAGCTTTTCTCTTCTTACGATTGGATACATAATTTCCTCCTTGTTTTTCCGAAGAAAATTCATGCCGCTCACGCGGCATTTCCTTCTTTACTATCCTGTGTCCGAATCCCCTCTGTATCAGTTACAGATTTTCACATTACTTTTATAATAAATGAAAATTTCATATATTTCAATGATTATAAAACGATTTTATATGAATTATATATAATAATTGTTTATATGTTCCATTCCCTCCGTTTTAAAGAGACAAAAAATCCCACAGATACAGCCCTCTTCCACTGTATCTGTGGGAAATGAGAATTCTGACCGGTAATGCTTCTGGTAAATACTTCTATAAGTATTGCTCTAACTCCGCACGGTTATTTGTGTAGTTTCTGGCATCCTCCCTGGTAATATAACCCTGATTCAAAAGCCGGACAAGATCCATATTCAATGTGTGCATGCCTGTCGCAGAGCCTGCGGTCTGCATAATATTGGAGATCTGGTGGGTCTTTCCCTCCCGGATCAGATTTAGGATGGCATCATTTCCTGCCATCAGCTCTGTCGCCGCGATCCGCGAGACACCGCCTCCAACCGGAATCAGACACTGGCTCACAACCCCCTTTAATGTTCCGGCAAGCTGCGTCCTGACCTGATTCTGTCCACTGCCCGGGCACGCATCGATGATACGCTCCACGGTCTGGGCTGCCCCGGTCGTATGCAGGGTCGATAAGACGAGATGTCCTGTCTCCGCCGCAAGGAGTGCTGCTGAAATCGTCTCATAATCGCGCATCTCCCCGACTAAGATCACATCCGGATCCTCCCTCAAGGCACTGCGGAGCGCGGATGCGAAATCCTTCACATCCTCCCCCACCTCTCTCTGGTGGATCAGCGACTTCTTGCACTCATACACATACTCGATCGGATCCTCGATCGTGATAATATGTCTGTCCCGGTTCCGGTTCAGGTAATCGATCATTGCCGCAAGCGTCGTGGACTTACCACTTCCGGTCGGTCCTGTCACAAGGATCAGCCCCCGCGGTGCGAGCGCCATCTCATACAGAATGGTCGGCATCTTTAATTCTTCCAATGTCGGGATCTGCGCATTCAAAAGCCGGATTGTCGCGGCAACCTTCTTCTGCTGCCGGAACACGTTGACTCTCTGGCGGTGTCCGTCAGAGGTCTGAATGGCAAAATCCGCATCAGCTCCCTCTTCAAAACGTCTCTGGTTCCGCTCATCCATCATGCCATAGAGCAATTCCCGCACTTCGAAATCTTCAATTCCCATCTCACTGACCACAAGCTGCCCCTGTGCCCGATACCAGACCGGCATTCCCTCTGTAATATGGATATCAGATGCCTTACGGCTTCTTGCCTCCTGTATGAGTGCATCTATTTTTTCGTTTACCACTGTTTTGTCTCCTTACACATCTCCATAGCTGATCTTCATCAGCTCTTCCGGTGTGGTTACTCCCTGTTTTACAAGCAGAAGTCCGCTTTCCTTTAAGGAACGCATATGCTGATGCTCCTTCGCATAGGCAGTGATCTCTTCCACCGTCCTGTGTTCTACGATCATCCTGCGTATCTCATTGTTGATCGCAAGAATCTCATGAACCGCAATACGGCCACTGTAGCCAGTGTGATTACATTTTGCGCATCCCACGCCGCGGGTGACAGTCCTCACATCCTCCCCTAAGAACATGCGCTCCTGCTCGGTTGTCTCCATCTGCTTTGCACAGTGTGGACACACCTTACGCATCAGACGCTGTGCCACAAGACCAACTAAGGAATTGGCGACCAGATAAGTCTCTACCCCCATATCCTCCAGACGGACGATACTCGATACCGCGTCATTCGTATGCAGCGTACTGAACACAACATGACCCGTGATCGCTGCACGGACAGAGGTTCCAGCCGTCTCGCCGTCTCGTGTCTCACCTACCATGATAATATCCGGATCCTGACGCATCAGCGCACGGAGTCCCACATCGAACGTCAGACCTGCCACAGGGTTTACCTGCGTCTGGTTAATGCCAGGAATATTCTTCTCCACCGGATCCTCGATCGTGGAAATATTCACATTACGTCCTGACAGGTAATCGAGTACCATATATAACGTTGTGGACTTGCCGCTTCCGGTCGGTCCGGTGATATAGATAATGCCGTTTGGATAATTTAGCAACGGCAAAAACTGTTTGTAACTGAACTCGTCCATTCCGAAATGTTCCGCATGATCCATGTGGCTTGTCGCCGCCATAATACGGAGCACTGCCTTCTCGCCAAATACAGTCGGAAGAATGGACACACGAATATTGACAAACCCTTCATCCAGCTTTACGCGGAAATGACCATCCTGCGGGATACGCTTTTCTGCGATATCCAGATTGGCAAGAATCTTGATGCGGGCGATCAGTGGGGCATGGATATTCTTCTGGATCGTCACATACTCCATAATAACACCATCAATACGCATCCGGACCTTCGTCTCCCGCTCGAACGGCTCGATGTGGATATCACTCGCATCCGTCTTGATCGCACGCTCTACAAGGCTGTTTAACAGATGGATAATCGGTGCCTCATCGTCACTGTTGTCAAGATCTTCGATCTCAAGCTCTTCTGCCGCTATGGTGGAGAAGCCGACATTTGCCTGTCTGGCAGCCTTTTTCGCGCTGACCTCCGCAAAATAATAGGAAACAGCCTTCCGTAACGGTTCTTCTTCGCTCAGATAAATCTCAAGCTGGCATCCACTCTGCTGGCGCGCCTCCTCGAGTGCGAAATAGTTCAGCGGATCGTTCGTCACAATGACCATATTGTGATCCTGCACACTGACTGGAAGAAGCAGATTCTTCTCGGCAAGGTCCTTCTGAATCATTCCTACCGCATCAATATCCACGGAAAGCTGGGCTACCTCTACAATCTTTAAGTGCAGCCTCTCTGCAAGGGCATCTAACACCTGCTTTTCTGTCACAAAGCCCAGTTCCCTTAAAATCTGTCCCACACGCTTGTCCCTGTGCTCTTTCTGGTAAGCAAGCGCCTGCGCCATCTGTTCTTCTGTCACATAACCTTTTTCTGTCAGTACTTCCCCGATTCTCAGATTCTTATTCACTGTCCGTTGCCTCCATCTCGTCAATTCCACCACAGGTATAGACTTTCAGTACCAGACTTAAGCTCTTGCTCTCAATCTTCTCCCAGTCTGCATTCAGATAAGAGCTGTCCTGGATCTGGAAAGAGCGCACCTGGATTCCCGGATAATTCTTTGCAATGTCATCCAGAAAAGCACGGATCTCATCTTCTGCCCCACGCACGGTCACGTCTACTTCTGTTGTATTCATATACTGAAGATAGGCCGTATCCTGCTGCATCTCACTATCCTGGTCCTCTGCCATGGCCGGTTCTGCTGAAGGCTGCTCTATCGTCTGTCCTCCTGTCAGAAAATATGCTGCCGGCACACCGGGAACAGCGTCTGAAATACTCAGATAAACCGGGAACAGACTATGGTCTAACACAATTCCAGTCACAAGCTCATCTAACTCCCTGTTTTCGAGCAGGCTGTAATAACCATCCTCTGCCTCTGCCAATGTCTCCTTTTGTTCCTCAATCAGGTTCTCCACAATCGGTGCATTGTCGATAGTCTGCTGCATCTCCTCCTGCTGTGCAGCTAAGTCTTCCTTTTCCATCTGTAAATCCTGATACTTCCCGATTCCCGGAAAGATCAGAAAACGGATCATGAAAAAGGCTATCAGAAGACAAGCCAACAGCTTCAGCAGGACAATGTCACCCGGTTTTAATTCCATCTCAATTTTCACTGCTCACTACCTCCTGTCTGCGCCTCTTCCAACACACATGTCAGCATTAGCGTATATACACTGTCATTATACGAATATCCGGCATAATCCACGGAATAGAACAGACCGGTATCCTCTAACTTCTGAACATAGACTGGAATATCAATAACCTGCCGGCTCACCGCGTTAAAGGTTAAAGTTCCTGTATCCATATCCATCGTCTGGACCTTCACCTCCATATCCTGTCCGCCAACATCCTCGATCGTTAAGATCATCTCGGTCGTCAGATCCGGATATGTATCCAGATTCTTCGTTGTCTGTTTCACCTGACGGATGGCTTCTGCCAGCTGGCTGCTTACTTCCTTTCTCTCATTTGCTTTCTGGTATGGTTCCTGTATCGACGGATCCATCATCCAGTCATTTATATTGCGGATCTTCATCGTCAATGCCTGGTTGGCGATCGTCACACCGACAACCACTGCAAGACAGATTACAAACGTCAATGCAGGGAAGAGGATGGTCTTTCCGAGACTCTCTTTCTGCACACCCTTCTCAGCACTCTGCTCCTTCCATGCGCGGTACAGGTTGATCCCCTTCTTCTTGTCCTCGATAAAAGCTCCATAGCATGGAAGATATGCTTCTTCCGTATTCTGTACTTCCATCGGAATATCCACCTTCAGCGGATGCACCTGCAGATTCATATTACGGATCCCATCCATGCTCACTTCAAAATCATCATCCATGCATCCCGCATAGTAGACATCTGTGATCGGAGCCGTTCCCTTTACCGTTGCATAGAACTGCATAATACCGGAAATATTCCGCACAATTTCCGTTCCGAAATCTACCGTTCCACGCTCACTGAAAAGCCTGCTCCTTGTCGAATAAAGGTAGATACCTTCCCGGTATAAAAGACTTGTCACACTGTTTTCCTCGAAGAAAAGATAGATTGCGGTCTTTTTGCGGTATTCCTTTAACTGTGCCAGGATCTTTAAGTAGCCCTCCATCGGAACTGTAATCTCCCTGAGCGGAAGCCCGGCTTCCATACACATTCCGATCATCTTCAAAAGCGTATCTGTGTCCGCGCTTCCACAGCAGAGACTTATCCCCTGCTTCTTATCGGACTGGATCACCGCATAATCGGACACGCTCTCCCCGCTGCTTTCTGCCATGACATTCTGTGCCAGCTTCGCTAACTGCTTCCCGGATGCATACGGGATCTGACTCATTCGCGCAGAAGATCCAGATGCCGGAAGCACCAGCTTTACCTGTGACGGTTTATGAAGCTGCATATATTTGATCAGCGCCGCTTTCCACAATTCAGCCATCTCACCGTAGCCTTCTAACGGAATCCGTTCCACATTTCCGATTTTCGGGACACGCCCCTCTTTTCCTGTGGCGGCAATGATGCATTCGTCCTGTAAAATGATTACTGTATCGCTCATTGATGTCTCCTTCTATATGTTAAATTCTCTTTCCTTTACGCATTTTCAATCGCAGCATAGGACTGATAAATCGGAAGCATGACAGCGACCATGATAAAGCCGACAATCAGTGCCATAAAAACAATCAGAAGCGGCTCTAACAGCGTGACCATCCGCTTCGTTGCCTGCTCTGCTTCGCCCTCTAAAGTCTCTGCGATAGAGTCGAGCATCGTATCAAGACGCCCGCTTTCCTCCCCGACTAAAATCGTGCTGGAAAGCTTTTTCATAAGTCCATCTACCTCTTTCAATGCCTGTGAAAGCGGAATACCACTCCGCACCCTTGTGACAACCTTATCGAACTGCTCCTCGACGTAGCTGTTTCCAATTGTCTTTCCCGCGATTCCGATCGCACTCGCAAGCGGCATACCGCTGGAATACAGACTGCTTAACGTTCTTGCGAAACGTGCTGTGTATACCGTCTTAAACAGCTTTCCGAAAAGTATAATATGTACTTTTCTGTAATCCACCTGTCTGCGCACTGCCGGGATGCCGACAATCACACGGACTGCCATCACAACTGCAAATAAAACCAGAAGGGCGATGTACCACTTCTGCACGAGAAAATCTGAGATTGAGATCAGAACGTTCGTTACCCAAGGCAGGCTGTCCATCTGGTCGAACAGTGACTGAAACTGCGGCAGAATAAATGTGACGATAAGAATCACGATCACCACGCAGAGAATCAGCAAGATACACGGATAGGTCATGGCTGACCGTACCTGCTGTGTCAGCTTATAGTCTTTCTCATACTGCACTGCCAGACGATCCATCACCTGGTCAATATTACCGCTTCCTTCACCGGAACGGATCATGCCGATCATCAGGTCCGGGAAGCAGCGTTTTGTCTCCATTGCCTCCGACAGGCTGATTCCTTTTTTCAGGTCAAGAAGAACTGCCTGATAGATCTCCCTCTCCTTCGCTGAGATTCCTTCCTGCCCTGCTATAATATCAAGTGCCCGCACAAGGCTGATACCGGATGCTAACAGCGTGGACAGTTCCCTGCAGAACGCAGCGAGCTGCTTGGCATTTAAAGCCTTATAGCCCCCGGCTTCTGTCAGATTCTTTGCCTCCACAAGGAAAAGCTGCTCTGTTTTCAAATCTGCGACAAGCGCTGCTTCTGTGGCGGCTTCCCTGGTTCCCCTGTGCAGTTTTCCGGTCATATCTTTGGCAGTATAGCGAAATCTTGCCATTGTATTTCTCCTTTTC
Source organism: uncultured Roseburia sp. (assembly GCA_934320555.1). Classification (GTDB taxonomy): domain Bacteria; phylum Bacillota; class Clostridia; order Lachnospirales; family Lachnospiraceae; genus Roseburia. Next base: position 2,231 of record CAKRFH010000110.1, on the reverse strand, counting down.
TTATGTGTACTATTTAGCCAATTGCGAAACTCCAATTTACGCTGTGAAGATTGTGCGCAATGACCAAAGGCAACGAAGCCCCGCTCTTATAAAAAGCTGAGATACCATGCCATAATCCGGTCGCCGGCGAAGGCAGATAGCGCAAGTCCGAACGCTAAGAACGGACCGAAGGCGAAATGATCCTTCCTGCCGAGCTTCCCGGTCTTTAACATAATAACGGCGTAGCTTCCTCCGGTCACGAGACCGAAGAACATGGCACATATGACAGACGGGATTCCAAGCAGGAAACCGGATACTGCCATCAGCTTGATGTCGCCACCGCCAAATGCCCCCGGAATGATCAGTGTCAGGATAAGCATTGGCACAGAAATGATCAGGGCTGCGACCAGCCGGTCTGTGACAGAATGTTGTGGAAATAACCAGATGCATGCGATGCCAAGGAGCAGGATACAGATGTGAAACCTGTCATATATGATCTGTGTATCCCAGTCGATCAGCGCGATCACCATAAGGATCCCCAGATACGCAAAAATCACTGTGCCACTCATGGATAAGATTCCAAGACTGCCACAGCCAAAACAGATTCCACAGCCGATGAACGCCAGTCCTCCGGACAGCTCCACCATAAAATCCCGTAACGGGATAGGCTTCCTGCAGGATCTGCACTTCCCGCCAAGGCACAGGTAACTGATGCACGGAATCAGCTCCAACGGTGTCAGAACTCTTCCACAGCCCGTGCAATGGCTTCTTCCCTTTACCACGCTCTCACCGCGCGGCATTCTATCTATGATTACATTTAAAAAACTGAACATACAGGCTCCGAAAAAGAACCGGATCGCCCATAAGATTGCTTCCATCCATATTAACACAGTCTTTCTCCCGACATTCGTAATATGCACGCACTTCATGCGGCAGTCTCATTATAGCATTCCAACCGTAAAAAGCAAAGATATTATTTCGTCTGAGTTGGCAAGCTTCCAGAGATATCAGAGAATCACCTCAAATATAGTCCCGCCTGAAGGGCCATCCTTCACTGTAATAGTGCCATCATGTACCCGCACAATCTCACGGACGAATGCCAGGCCAAGCCCTACTCCCCCAAGCTCCCGGCTTCTTGACTTGTCAACACGGAAGAACGGCTCAAACACTCTCTCCCTCAGTTCCTTTGGGATTCCACTTCCCGTATCCTCCACGGAAAGATACATGTGCTTTTCCTTCTGATGCACAGTCACCGTAACCTGTCCCCCTTCCTGGTTATATTTGACTGCATTTTCGACAAGATTATATACCAGTCTGTAGATAAGAATATCGCTCCCCTGCATCACTGCCTGTTCGCATCTGCCGGTAAGTGTTATATTCTTTTCCATGGCAAGTGGTTCTAAGTCTTCGAGAACCTCCTCCACCAGTTCATCGACCATAATTCTGTCATTCCGCTCCACCGTCTGGAGTTCACTCATATCCAGAAGCGTTTTTACCATTTTGCTTAATCTCTCACACTGCTCTGAAGCCATATGAATGGTCTGTTCTGCACATGCATCATTGCCCGGATGTACGGCTGCATGATATAAATCAAGCTGTACCTGCATCAGGGCAAGCGGTGTGCGGAGCTCATGCGCTGCGTTTGCTGTAAACTGCCGCTGCACCTCAAACGCTTCTGAGAGACGATCCAGCATCTTATTGTAGGACACACTGAGCTGTTTTAATTCCTTCACTTCATTCTCTTCTATCCGTGAATCTGCCAGATTCTGTGCCTGCACCTCCTCGATTTTATCTGCGAACCTTCCGAGCGGCTTTAATGCCTGTCCGATCATATAATAGGTAACAACGCCGCCGAGAAGTGCCAGCATGGTTGAAAAGATCAGGCTCTTTTTTCTATAATCTTCTTTATTATTGTATACCTGGATGGAAAAATCACTGGCAAAGTCATCCCACTTGTCATCCGGAATATTGATATATATTTCATCGGTTTCATCACCATCCGTCTCCGTGTCATACCCGCTGCCCTGGGCTGTAACCGTATTCTGGAGCAGATCAATATAATACACACCATTTTTGTAGACAAAGAGCGTCAGGCTGCCACATATGACCGCAATAAAGAATGTAGTTATTATCGTAATTCTCCACTGAAGAGATATTTTTTTCATCGTTTTGATTCCGTTACTGAAAACTTATAAAAAGTTATAAACTTCTATGTTTCATTCCTACTTCAACGAGTATGCTTTTGATGATAT
>CAKRFH010000109.1:0-9731 GCA_934320555.1 uncultured Roseburia sp. | reverse complement strand
CGCCACATACTTCTTTATCTCATCATATGTTGCCTTAGTCTCTGCAGATGTTATATCCACATCATCAAGTTCAATCGCGACATTAATATAAACATCCGGCTTTTATTTCAGTTGGGACAAAAGAACAACTGTCTCCACGTGCCCAGTGTGCGCAAACTGGTCCACAGCCCGCACCCGTTTCACCTCATATCCGCCCTCCGAGAGCATCTTCAAATCTCTCGCAAGCGTCGCTGAATCACAGCTCACATACACGATCCGCTCCGGCTGCATCAGAAGCATCGTCTCTAAGCATTTCTCATCGCAGCCCTTCCGTGGCGGATCCACGACGATCACATCCGGGTGAAGCATGTCTGCGCCTTCTTTGCACTCCTGCTGCTCTTTCAACCCATTATTTTTTTCATAAAATTCCGGCAGGACTTCTTCCGCTTTTCCGACGAAAAATTCCGTGTTCGTAAATCCATTCCGCTTCGCATTGTCCTTTGCGTCCTCGATCGCCTGCGGCACGATCTCAACCCCGTAGACATGTCCGGCTTCCCCGGCGAGAAACAGGGAAATTGTTCCAATACCGCAGTACAGATCCCAGACGGACTCTTTTCCGGTCAGCCCGGCGTATTCTAATGCAAGGCTGTAAAGCTTCTCCGTCTGCTCCGGGTTCACCTGATAGAAAGACTGTGGGGAAATATGATAAGAAATCGCCTTCCCGGTTCTTGTGAAATCTTTACAGTCGCGCAAATGAATATAATCGGTAATATAAGGCTGTCCCCAGATAGTCTCTGTGACATCTCCTAAAATGACATTTGTCTTTTTTTCATTTCTGTTGATGGAAATGCTTGTCATTCCCTCGATCTTCTGCAATTTTTCAAGCAATATCTCCTGTGCCGGAAGCTTCTTCCCGTTGATGATCAGACAGACCATGATCTCCCTTGTCGTAAATCCGTAGCGGATCAGCACATGTCGGACCAGTCCTTTCCCGGTCTCCTCGTCGTATGGCTCCACTTTACATTCCTTCATATAAGAAAGCACAGCATCTAAAATCTCTTTATTCTCCTCGACACCGAGCATGCAGTCCTTCACTGGAATAATGCTGTGTGTGCGGGATGCATAAAATCCTGCGATCAGATTTCCATCACGGTCTTTTCCAACCGGGAACTGTGCCTTATTCCGGTAACGATAAGGCTGTTCCATCCCAACGATCGGTTCCATCACGGCATCCACGAACTCCTCGGAAAAACCGCCCAGGCGGATCAGGTTGTTCTTCACCTTGTTTTCCTTAAACTCTAACTGCTTCGCATAGTCCATCGCCTGAATCTGACAGCCGCCGCACCGTCTGTGTAATTCGCACTTTGGCTCGGTACGGTATGGGGAAGCTTTCACAATCTCCTCCACTCTTGCATAACCGTAATTCTTCTTTAACTTCGTGATCCGCGCCCGGATCTCATCCCCGATGATGGCATCCTTCACAAAAAAGGTCATCCCCTCATATTTGCCGATCCCCTCGCCGTCGATTCCCATGTCTTCTATTTTCAGTTCGATGATATCGTTTTTATTCATTACTTCCTCTTTTCTGTTAAAAAAATTGCACAAGCCCCGGATCTGCTCCGGTCTTTGTGCAATTTGATGTTCTGTCTTCTACTTTAATGTGGATCTGCGGATGTTCGAATCTAACAGCCGGTTAAAGCCCTGCCACTCCACATTGTTCTCCGGAACTTTCTCGAAGATCTCCCGGATCGTCTCCATCTTCGCATCCACGTTATCGGCAAAGCTTAATGCCAATGCCTCTGCTAACGCCGGTTTCTTCGGAGAACCGTACTCTAATTCCCCATGGTGCGCCAGAATACAGTGCTTCAACTCATTCGCCATTCTCACCGGGAACCCGTCAATCGTGCGGATACGCTCCCCGACCATTTCAGCTCCGATCATAATATGACCGAGCAGCTGTCCCTCATCCGTGTAATCGTTCTCCGGGAATACAGACAGCTCCTCCAACTTTCCAATATCGTGGAAAATAGCTGCTGTTACGATCAGGTCGCGGTTTAAGATCGGGTAACAGGATGCAAAATAATCACAGTGCTTCGCCACGCCAAGCGTATGTTCTAACAGTCCTCCGACAAAGCCATGGTGCACGGTCTTCGCTGCGGAATGGAACTTGAAGCGCTTCTCAAAGTCTGCATCCTCTAAGAAAAAGCTGCTTAAAAGCTTCTTATAATATGGATTGGAAATGGAACGGATCAGACCACACAGCTCTGTATACATCTGGTCGATATCCTTCGTACTCACTGGAAGATAATCCTTCGGATCATATTCCCCTTCCTGCACTTTGCGCACACGCTTGATGGAGAGCTGTAAATTGCCCTGAAAACTTGTAATATCTCCCATGACTGCGATGTAGTCTAAAGAATCAAAATCATCGATTCCGACAGAACCCGGATCCCAGATCTTGGCATCTAAAATACCGGTCTTATCCTGTAAAAGAACGTTCTCATATGGCTTTCCAGCCTTCGTGAGGGCAGACTGCTTACTCTTGCACAGATAGATCTCATTGATCCTCTCGCCTTCCCTCAGACTCTCAATATATTTCATAACTGTTATTTCCTCCGTCTGTTTTCTTCCTGTATTTTTACTTCAACATACTGATGTTCACCTGGCAGGTGATCTCCGTATAGCCACTGCTTCCCTGCCGCTGTACAACAACCTGCGCTGTATCTCCCGGCTGATAGGAAAGAAGCTTTGTCTTATAGCCATCTACGGACACGATCGGATCTCCGTCGATCTCCGTGATAATATCCCCGCTCTGCAGCCCGGCTGCCATCGCCGGTGAATCCATCTTCACCTCTTTGATATAGACACCTTTTGGAATATCGTTCTCCTTCGCGATCGTATTCGTCACAGTCGTGATCTCAAGACCAATATACGGAATATCCTTGTTGTTCGACAACATCTCAATGAGCGGCTTTAACTCAGAGATGGCAATCGCGGTCAGTGTATTCTGGTCGCTGCCGTTTCCGAAGCCTTGCATAATCAGCCCGATCACTTCTCCCTTGAGATTTAAAAGTGCACCGCTGCCATTCTTGCTTCCTACTATATCCGTCGTGAACACTGCATAATTTGCATCGATCGTAGACACGGAATACGAAGTTGCGGTAATATTTCCGGTCAGGATCGAATAATTGCTTCCGAGTGGGCTTCCCACTGCAAGTGCCAGCGTCCCCTGTCCTACGGCAAAGGAATTGCCAAGCACTGCCACTGAGATCTCATTCCTTGTCTCTTCATCAATCTCACTGTTTGGTACACAGAGCACTGCAATTCCTGTATTGCCGTCATATTTTCTCACCGATGCCTCCACTGAGGTATCATTTACAAACGTCACATAAATGGACTGTGCCCCCGACAGCACTTTGCGCTCTGTCAGAATCAGAAGCTCCTGCCCATTGTCAGCAATGATAATACCGGATCCCTGTCCCTTGCTCTCGTAAGCATTGTTGAACCAGTCCGTATTACTCTTCACACCGGTCACACCCACGATGGAGCGGTTTGCTTCCCTGCCGATCGCATACATCTCGTTCTGCAGGCTCTGATAGTCCTCTAACGTCATCGTCTCATAGACAATCTGTGTCTCGGTCGCCGGTTCCTCACTTTCCGGTTCGTCTGTGCCAGTCTCCGTTTCCGTGTCTGTCTCCGGCTCATCCTTCGGAATCGTGATCTGCGGATCCTCTTTCGGATAAAGCATTTCTTCCATCCACGGCTGACATACGGTAAAAACAAGACTTGCTATCACCCCAAATACCACTGCCATGGTGCATAAGAACCCTGCATGATAAATGAGCTTCTTTTTATTGACAGGCTTCTCCTTTATTTTTTCACTGATAAATTCATATTGATCCGGTTTCTTTTCCTGCATGTATTCCTTTCCAGGCAAATAAAAAAACGCCTCAGAATAAACCTCATATGACAATCATACTATCGTTTATTATAAATTGAAATACAGATGCTTGCAACTGTTTCTTTTTTAACGATTTTGTTTTATAATGAAGCTAAAAATGACCAAAAACAATATGGAGTAATCATAGATGAATGAAAAAGTTTTAAAAACACTGGAATATCATAAAATATTATCCCAGCTGTCAGAGTACGCGTTCAGCGATGCTGCAAAGAAACGCTGTCTCTCATTAAGGCCGATCACCGACCGCGGGCAGATTGAGTTATTACAGCTTCAGACGAGGGATGCCTTAAGCCGTCTCTTCCGTTGTGGCAGCCTCTCTTTCTCCGGCGTACACGATGTGACAGAATCGTTAAAGCGCCTGGCCATCGGCGGAACCCTAAGTGCACCCGAGCTGCTTTCCATCTGCTCGCTCTTAGAAGCTGCCAAGCGCGCCAAAGCGTTCTCCCGCTCGGAAAAAGAGGAGGTCCCGGAAGATTCCCTGACCTCTTTTTTCACAGAGATCGAGCCGCTGACCCCGCTGAACGATGAGATCCGCCGCTGTATCATTGCGGAGGACGAGATTGCGGACGATGCCAGCAGCACGCTCCGTTCCATCCGCCGTTCCATGCGCGGAATGAACGATAAGATCCGGGCACAGATGAACAATATGATCAACAACACGACCACCAGAAGCTATTTGCAGGATGCTGTGATCACTATGCGTGACGGGCGCTACTGTCTCCCGGTCAAAGCGGAAGCAAAGTCCCAGATCCCAGGTATGGTGCACGACCAGTCCTCTTCCGGCTCCACCCTTTTCATCGAGCCAATGGCGGTTGTCAATCTGAATAACGAATACAAAGAACTGATGTTAAAGGAAAAGGAAGAGATTGAAAAGATCCTTGCCAATTTAAGTAACCTGACTGCTGATTTTTCCGACCAGATCTCTGCCGATTACCAGATCTTGTCCGAGCTTGATTTTATTTTTGCAAAAGCTGCCTACGCACAGACTTACAATGGCGTTGCCCCGACTTTCAACGATGATGGGTATCTGCATATTAAAAAGGCACGACATCCACTTTTAGATAAGAAGAAAGTTGTTCCGATCGATGTCATGCTCGGAAAAGAGTTCCAGCTTCTGATCGTCACAGGACCAAACACGGGTGGTAAGACCGTCTCCTTAAAAACCGTTGGTCTGCTCACCCTGATGGGACAGTCCGGTCTGCATATCCCGGCTTCCGAGCGTTCGGAGCTTGGCATTTTTGAGGAGGTCTTTGCCGACATTGGAGATGAGCAGAGTATTGAGCAGAGCTTAAGCACCTTCTCCTCCCACATGACGAATATTATCCGGATTTTGAAAAAAGTAAATGACCGCTCCCTTGTTCTTTTCGATGAACTCTGTGCCGGAACCGACCCGACCGAAGGTGCCGCCTTAGCGATCTCCATTCTCTCGAAGCTCCATCTTTACGGTGCAAGAACGATGGCAACCACACACTACAGTGAGTTGAAGGTCTATGCCCTCTCCACACCGGGTGTTGAGAATGCCTGCTGTGAGTTCAATGTTGAGACCCTAAGCCCTACTTACCGCCTTCTGATCGGTATCCCGGGAAAAAGTAATGCGTTCGCCATCTCCGAAAAGCTCGGCTTAAGCCGCGATCTGATTGAAGACGCTAAGGGACGTATCAGTGAAAACGATGAGAACTTCGAAGACCTGCTTGCAGATCTCGAGAAGAGCCGTATCACAATCGAAAAGGAACAGTTAGAGATCAACCGCTATAAGGAAGAGATCCAGACCCTAAAGGAACGGTTAGAACAGAAGCAGGAGAAGCTCGATGCCAGCCGTGACAAGATTCTCCGCGAAGCGAACGAGGAGGCTTACCGCATTTTAAAAGAGGCAAAAGATGTCGCTGACGAGACGATCCGCAACTTTAACAAATACGGCAAAGCCGGTGCGCCAGTCAGTGAGATGGAAAAAGAACGTACCAAACTCCGCGACCGGATGAATGACCGCCAGAAGAAGCTCTCCGACCAGCAGAAGAATGCCGCACCAAACCACAAGGTACCGAAAAAGCTACGCATCGGGGATAGCGTAAAGGTCATTAGCATGAACTTAAAAGGTACGGTTCATTCACTTCCGAACGCGAAGGGCGACCTGTATGTCCAGATGGGAATTCTACGCTCCTTAGTCAATATCAATGACCTGATCCTCTTAGACGATGATGCGCCGATGATGGCAGGTGTGAAAGCGAATAAGACCGGCGCTGGAAAGATCCGCATGAGCAAATCTGCCTCTATTTCCCCTGAGATTAACCTCATCGGAAAGACAACGGACGAGGCGATTGCCCTGTTAGACAAGTATTTAGATGATGCCTATCTGTCCCATCTGTCCTCTGTACGCATTGTACATGGAAAAGGTACCGGTGCTTTAAGAAATGCCGTACAGACTTACCTCAGACGCCAGAAACATGTGAAATCCTTCCATCTTGGGGAATATGGGGAAGGCGATGCTGGGGTTACCATCGCAGAATTTAAGTGATAAAAAAGGAGATAACTATATGGCAGCAAAACAGAAAATTTTAATCGTAGACGATGACAATAATATCGCTGAGCTGATCTCCCTCTACCTGACGAAGGAATGCTTCGACACGAAGATCGTCAATGACGGGGAGGAAGCCCTGACCGCTTTTGAACAGTACAACCCGAACCTGATCCTATTAGACCTGATGCTTCCGGGCATCGATGGTTATCAGGTCTGCCGGGAAGTCCGCGCCAAAGCAAATGTCCCGATCATCATGCTCTCCGCAAAGGGCGAAATCTTCGACAAGGTCTTAGGACTTGAGCTTGGTGCTGATGATTATATTATGAAACCATTCGATTCCAAGGAGTTAGTTGCCCGTGTGAAAGCAGTCTTAAGGCGCTATCAGCCAGCTAAGACTGAGGAAGCTCTCCCAGATGTAAAATGTGTCCAGTATCCGGACCTGATCGTCAATCTGTCCAATTATTCCGTCATTTATCAGGGGCATGCGATTGACATGCCGCCGAAGGAATTAGAACTTCTCTACTTCTTAGCATCTTCACCGAACCAGGTATTCACGAGAGAACAGCTCCTCGACCACATCTGGGGATATGAATACATCGGAGATACAAGAACCGTGGATGTCCATGTGAAGCGTCTGCGTGAGAAGATCAAAGACCACGATGGCTGGAGTCTCGCCACTGTATGGGGAATCGGATACAAATTCGAGGTGCGCAGCTGATGAAACGTACTTTATATCCAAAACTGCTTGCCGGATATCTTCTGTTCGGCCTGCTTGGTTTCATCATCATCGCCACCTTCACCTATCACCTGACGTTCCAGCACTTAGAACGCCGGGAAGCCCAGAGCCTGTACCGGGAAGCCTCCCAGATCTCCTCGAATTATGCACAGAATTATTTCAACAATTCCATGACATTAGATGAGATCAGCACACAGCTTTCCACGTTAGACACCTATCTGAATGCAGATATCTGGATCGTCGATACGAAGGGGAATCTTTTACTTAATACGGCATCTTCCGGCACGGAAGATGACACAAAGACCATTCCTTCCTTCGATATGACGGACTTTGGCAGCCGCTATTACCGCGTTGGGGATTTCTACCATTCCTTCAGTGAGAACATGCTCAGTGTGTTCTCTCCGATCACGGTCAATTACAAGGTGCGCGGTTATGTCATCATCCACAAACCGGAATCCACAATCACTACCGCCGCAAACAGTCTCTCTGTTATTGCCTATAAGACGTTAGCGTTTATCTTTGCCGCAGCCTTTGTGGTGCTGATCCTGTTCACCTACGTCGTATATATTCCAATCCGCAAGATCACACGCGCGGCGGACGAGTATTCGAAGGGAAACTTCGATGCGAAGATTGATGTGCACTCCAATGATGAAATCGGCTACCTCGCCGCCTCCCTCAATTATATGGCAAATGAACTGAACACATTAGAGGAAGACCAGAGAAAGTTCATCTCGAACGTCTCCCACGATTTCCGCTCTCCGCTCACTTCCATCAAAGGCTATGTGGAAGCGATGTTAGATGGAACGATTCCTGTGGAAATGCAGGACAAATATTTAAACATTATCCTGTTTGAGACAGAACGTCTGAACAAACTGACCCAAAGTTTACTCGAACTGAATAAGTTCGGTTCCCACGGCGTTATGCTTGATGTGACAGATTTCGATATCAACCAGACGATTAAGACTACGCTGTTGACCTTCGAAGGGATCTGCGCCAATAAACACATCCGTTTTAACCTGATTCTCTCCGGCGAAAAGCTTTTCGTCACAGCAGATTTCAGTAAAATCCAGCAGGTGTTATATAACCTGATCGACAATGCAATCAAGTTCAGCCATCAGGATTCTGCTATTACGATTGAAACAACAGAAAAAAATGAGAAGGTTTTCGTCTCCGTGAAGGATACCGGCATCGGTATTCCAAAAGACAGCCAGAAAAAGATCTGGGAGCGTTTCTTCAAGACCGATCTCTCCCGCGGAAAAGACAAGCGTGGGACCGGACTTGGACTCTCGATCGTAAAGGAAATCATTCAGGCACACGGTGAAAATATCAACTGTATCAGCACGGAAGGTGTCGGTACAGAGTTTATCTTCACATTGCCGTTATCTAAGAAGTTCACTGCCAGCTAAAATTCTTTCATTGATATCTCAGATATCTCAAAAGCACACCGAATCCATCCAGTCTGAATCCGGTGTGCTTTTACATATAAAAACGAAAAACCCTGAGTCCTATTTCAGACCCAGGGTTTTATCATATCTTCTGTAGTAAAATGCTTCTTTGTATCCTGAATTATACTAACTCAAGTAATACTTCTAAAGCGCCATCACCTTTACGCTGGCCAATCTTAACGATTCTTGTGTAACCACCGTTGCGGTTTGCATACTTAGGAGCGATTTCATCAAATAATTTTGCTGTTAAATCAACTTCCTTTGTATTTTTCTTCTTTCCAGCAGCTGCTGTTGGAACATCTGTTACAGAGTAAAGAACTTTGAGCATTTCTCTTCTTGCATGAAGACGGGAAGGCATATCTTTCTTGATTGTCTTCTCAACTTCGTCATAAACAGTAACTTTCTTACCATCTACAACTTCTTTTACTCTCTTACCATCAGCATCTTTGCGGGCAACTTTAGCTTTTACAGTAACTTCTTCGAAGTTATCCTTCTCTTTTACTGCTAATGCAATAAGACCTTCAGCGATTTTGCGAACTTCTTTTGCTTTTGCTTCTGTAGTAACGATCTTACCATTGTGAAGTAATGCTGTTACCTGTCCTCTTAATAATGCTTTTCTCTGGCTGGATGTTCTGCTTAATTTACGATATTTTGCCATTTTTCAATTCCTCCATTTGTGGTGTACACCCGGCTACGCTCTTTGGACTTACTTGCCGAATGCCATTCTTATTTTGTGCCACTCATGAAAATGTGAGAACCTGCCCCACACGGACATACTGCATGCTCTTTGGACTTACTCTTTCTGCCCGTTTTTCATAAGATATAAGGTATCGATTGAACATTAGCAGTTCAATCGAAAGCGCACAACTTCGTTGTGCTTTACTCTTCTCCCTGGTTCAGCTGAAGTCCTAACTCTTTTAACTTCGCTAAAACTTCCTCTAAAGATTTACGTCCAAGGTTACGTACTTTCATCATGTCTTCCGGAGTTCTGTTAGTTAATTCCTCAACCGTGTTGATTCCTGCTCTCTTTAAGCAGTTGAAAGAACGAACAGATAATTCCAGTTCATCGATGTTCATTTCAAGAACTTTTTCTTT
>CAKRFH010000108.1:0-9746 GCA_934320555.1 uncultured Roseburia sp. | reverse complement strand
AGACTCAAGTCTACAATAGAATGCCCGCTTTGCGAACATTCTATTGTCAAGAAATCTCGAAGCCTTTGCTGAGAGAATTCGCTGTCCTGAGGCTCATCGGAGTTCTTAGCCCAATGGAAATCTGTAGGAAGTCCCACCCATCCTCGGCTCACATAACCTTCCGACCGGCAGCGTAGGCTCCCACACAACCCCGGACTTGTCCCTGCCGCTCATTTTACACCAGACAGCGGTATGATTGCAACCTCTGTCTGTACAATCACAGCATAAGAAATGGGACTCCGGTCAGGGAGTCCCATTTCTATCTTCTATAAGGAAGAAACTGCTTAGTAAATTCCTAAGCATTTTGTGCAGTAACCTGCATAGTCCGGAAGGAAGGTATCCAGATAAGTCTGTGGGTCACCGTAGTCAGGTGCCCAGCCGGAAAGATCGTACATATCGTAGTTACACTCTGCTCCTTCGGTTGCGTAATAGCCTGCATAATACCACTCTGACAGATCCGAGCAGGATACCAGATTCACCTGGACAAGTCCGTTTAAGGCACTCTCCAATGATTTCTTGTAAGCGTTCGCCTTATTCGTGTAAGTCTCGGAGCTGGATGGATATGGATCATCGATCATAATCGGATGCTCTGCATCAATTGTGATTCCTTCTGCGGCAAGTTCCTCAATGGCAAGATTCATCTCCTCCACGGCATTCTCCACGCTGTACCATCCGTCATAACCGTCACCGGAACCATTTCCGTCATCTGCTTCCGGATTCCATACGGTGATCTTCACGCCGTCCGCATCGATCTGCGCCTGCATAATCTGTCCATAATAAGTGCCTGCCGGGAAAGTTGTGGCAGTGCCGTTAATGTCAATCGTTGTGTCCTCGTCAAGTACTACAAAGTTTGCAGGCGTGTAAGTATTTCTCATGGAAGCATACTTCAAATCATCTCCGACATCCTGTGCAAGATAAGTAGCACGGTCAAAGGCAAAGGAAATCGCTCTTCTGAAATGTACGTTGTTCATCGCTGCCTTTGTTCTGGCTGCATCTTCCTCTGTCTGCGTGGATACCGCTGTTGTGTCATCATTAAAGTTGGCAAATGCTGCCCTGTTTAAATTATAGAATCCCATGTAAGAGGTCGCATCTGTCGTTCCGACATACGCATAATCGTCAAATAAACCGTCCGCTTTTGCAGATGTCACACATGCACTGTTTAAGCTGCAGCTGTCGATGTTTCCTGCTTTCAGATCATTGTATCGCTTGGTGGCATCGGAATCATCGTTGTAAAGCCATGTGATTGTCTTCACATTCAGGTTATCATAATTCCAGTAGCTTTCGTTCGCCTTGAATACGATCGTGTTTTTCTCAGTGGCATTCGTTACCAGATATGGTCCGCAGTATGCGATAGAGTTGATATCTTTTCCGTAGGTATAATCCGCTGCGGATGCATCGTACTCGGAACCGAATTTTCCGCCAAGTGATTCGTAGAAAGAACGGTTCATCGGAGCGAATACACTATAGCCAAGCATCGTCATAAAGTAGGTGCATGGCTCTTCGAGCGTGTACTCTAATGTATAATCATCCACTGCCTTGACTCCGACCTGTGAGAAATCTGTAATCTCTCCGGAGATGTATTCGGATGCGTTGTCAATGATGCCCTCTGTCAGATATTCCATACCAGCCTGCGCATCTAAAAGGTGCTGCATACCAGCTACAAAATCATCAGCTGTCACTTCTGCCACCTGGCGTCCCTGTGAATCTACCCATGCTACCCCTTTTCTAAGATGAAAGGTGTAGGTAAGTCCGTCATCTGATACCGTGTAACTCTCTGCCAGTGCTGGCTGCAACGTTCCCTCACAGTCATATTCCATCAAACTGTCAAATGTATTGACAATCGCATCACTGTCTGCTGCCAGATAAGTTGCCATGCAGTCCCAGGTAGTCGGGTCTGAGCTGTATGGAATATTGTAGCTGTCTTTTAAGGTATAACCTTTTTCTTCCAGATAAGACTTCGCCCAGTCAAGATAGTTTCCCGTTCCTTTCAATTCTGCCCACTTAGTCTTCATCTCGACACGGTCAGCTTCCTTGATGAAGTCCGTGCATACAAGGGCGCTGTGGAATCTCTCGTAATCATTTCCCCATAATGCATAGTCGATTGTATACGGTGCGATTCTTCCAATCGCATACTTGCCGCCGAGCGAATTGAGTGGAACCATGATCGCGGATTCCATCATTTTTGCCTCTGCAACTGCCATCTTGGCAAATCGTTCGGATACGGTATCCGAATTATCCTTCGCATCCACATAAGCCTCATAGAAATCGCCAAGCTCACTGTTATAAATCGCAGCGGATACCTCATCATAATCCCCACTGTCTGATGCAGTCTCGGTTTCTGACACTTCTGTGTCAACTGCTTCCTCTGCGTCTGCCGCAGTACCTGTGCCTGCACTCTCTGTGCCGCACGCTGTCATACTCACTGTCATCGACAGTACAAGCATCGCACACACTACTTTCTTTTTCATAAAATCCTCCTTGTTTTCCGAAGAAAATGCCATTCCACCTGTGGAATTTATCCTCTGGTGAGCACGCCAGCAAGCCGGGCATGGATTTTCCTCTTGCTTTCCACCGGTATTCAAGTCACGCATCACCGTATCAAAGTGTTGGCTTTAAAAAAAGAACGGCTGCGCAGTCTATCCTGCCGTACACCGTTGCACTTTTTCCTCTTGTATCTCTTTCCCGTTCTTCGTGATTGATTACCTGGAAACATTTTTCTTGTTTTTCATTATATAAATTATGTTCCGTTTGTCAATCCCCTTTTTAAATTTTAATTAAAAAAAGAACTTTTCCAGCTGTCCTTTTCATGCAGATCTGCCACTTTCTGGCCAACTGCATATCCAGGCAATCTATTCTGGAAAAGTTCTTATCTATCCCTTTTATGGGTTGCAGTTCTCACACGGCGCATATCCGGCGTCAATCGCTTCCTGCCTTGTTCCCTCGAAAACTGCCTTATTTTTCTCGCTCATTTTCTTCACACTGCTGCAATCCTCGCGGTGGAACTTCATCGTGTTCGTATTGAGGATGTAGGTAGATACCTCGGCGGAATTGTCAGAACCTGCTTCTCTCTCTTGGGAAGTGGCCGGTTCACTTTCCGCGCCAGCCTGACCGGAACCACCACTTTCTGCCGGCTGGCTCTGACTGCTGTCTGAATCCTCTGCCGGATCTCCTTCCACGCTCTCGCCGGTCGCATAGTCAATGGATACTCCCGGCTGTACATTATAGGCGAACACACAGAATAAAATGCCCTCGCCGTTATCCTCCACCGATTTTCCTTCCATCAGGACACCTTCTGCCACCAGATTTTCCCCTGTGAAAACCGGAGTCACGCGGTACAGCACATGCTGATTCGTTTCTTTGACGTAATCAGCAACCATATTTTCAAATGGAAGCATGCCATCCACGTTCAGATATCTGGTTCCTGTGATCAGATTCTTTTCGTTGGCGTTCTCACCCGTCAGCTGAAACCCAATCAGGTGACAACGGTTATATAAATATTTTCCATCGACAAAATCATATTTGACCGTATGCCAGCCGGTCGGCTTCACAGAGCCAATATTGCCGCGCTCCTCTGTCGGCATAAGATCCGTTCCGACACTTGCGGTGCACACCCCGCATCTTCCGAGCGCATCAAGATCACTGTACGTCTCAAAAGAGGCTGCTGCCTCTGTGAGTTCTTCCTCCGTAAAATAAGGATTGTTGTCGTTGACTGCCACATAAGGATTTCCGGAATATGCCGGTATCGCTGACAGATCAAAGCTTCCACCGGTACTGCCTGACTGTGTGGGATCGTTCTGTCCTGCTGCCGCATCCTTCGCTGCTGCCTGATCTTCTCCGGAATTACTTTCCTGCACATTCTGCTGTGCACCAGTCGACGGTCCGGTCGTATTTCCGGCAGTCTCCCCGCATCCGAGCGCACCAACTGACAGCATCGCTGCCAGAAGCACCATGCCGAGCCATTTTTTTATTCGAAACATATTTTTTATTCTCCCATTCCAGTTACTTATCAGATTATCTCCGCTTCTGTCACCTTCCCGGCATCTGTTCTGCCTGCGGTGCTTCTGCAATTCTTTTCAGGATCCGGATTCCCGGATACTGTCTGCTGATCGGCTTCTCATATCCTTCCTGCATCATCGTCCACAAATCTTCCTCCGTCAGAATATGCTCCGGGCCACAGCGCAGGATCTCCCTTACCCGCTCTGACCTGTGGCATGCCTCATCCACCCTGTGTCCAAGCGCATGCGCTCCCATCAGGACCACCACTTCATCCAGGAACGGATACAGGACAGGTTCGTTATCCCCCGGCACTTTGGCTGCCTTATGCGCAGCGCCGTCCGCTTCGATTAATATTTCATCTGCAAGATACAGCAGATTTTCCATCCATTTCCGCGGGAGTTCCCCGAACTTTTCCGTTCCGGGGATCCGGTAACCGGTGACACAGATCCCATGTGTGGCAAGCTGTTTTTCAACTTTCTTTTCATAGGCAGTGTACGCCGGATTGCACACAACTGTCCCCTGCTTTTTTTCACTCTCTGAAAAACCGTAAGGTGCCTCGATAAAATGCTCTCCCGGA
Organism: uncultured Roseburia sp.; assembly: GCA_934320555.1. GTDB lineage: Bacteria > Bacillota > Clostridia > Lachnospirales > Lachnospiraceae > Roseburia. Next base: position 5,134 of record CAKRFH010000108.1, on the reverse strand, counting down.
ACCAGCATCTTTGTGGTCGTAAGGATCAGCACACGTTTTCCCTGTACCGCAAGCTTCTCTGCGCGCCTGTATATGCTCCCGGTCTTTCCACCGGCTCCCACATACGCCCGCACATTTCCGCGGTTATCTGCGGCAATCTCTGCAAGTGCCTTCGCCGCACACTCTGCTTCCTCCTCTGTGTTCATGACAGAAAAACCAAACCGCACCATCCCCTGCTCCTCCGTTCCATAATAACAGTGGATCAGCGGTGCACAATGAGCACCCGGGCGTGTTGCAATATGATGGTTCTCATCCAGCTCGGCACTGACAAAAGCGGAATCCAGACATGCAATGTTGCAGGACACTGTCCCGGTGCACTTCTGCTGCATTCCGTTCTCATGTTCAGTCGCATTCTCCGGATATTCTCTGCCATAAATACGAATGCCAGGTATTCTTTCTATTCTTTTTATAAACAGTTCTGACAGATGCCGCTCTTTCTCCCCGATCTCGGAGAGTCCGACCGCATCCAGCCATTCCAGTGCCGCATGAAGCCCGGCGATTCCGTGACCGTTTAGCGTTCCAGCCTCAAGCGCTGTCGGAAGTTCTTCCGGATGTCTTCTCTCAAAAGAGTGAATTCCACTTCCCCCGGACAGCAAAGGCCGCACCTGCACACCATCCGCCAGACAGATGCCGCCGGTTCCCTGTGGTCCCATCAAACCTTTGTGCCCGGTAAAAATGAGCGCTGAAATGCCCCAGGCATCCATCTCAATCTCGCAGATACCGGCGGTCTGGGAAGCATCCACGATCAGATAAATCCCGTGCTTTTTGCATATTTCCCCGATTTTCTCTATGTCGTTCACTGCCCCTGTCACATTTGACGCATGCGTACAGACAACTGCCTTCGTGCGGTCACAGATTGCCTGTTCTATCGTATCCGGTGCTACCCTGCCGTTTTTTTCACAGCAGACCACGGTAAGCTCCACCCCGCGCTCCTCCATCTCATAAAGTGGACGAAGGACGCTGTTGTGCTCCAGATTGGTTGTGACCACATGGTCACCTTTCTCAAACAATCCCTTTAATACAATATTCAAGCCCTCTGTTGCATTCATGGTGAACACCACCCGCTCTGCAGCTGTGTTGTGCACACCGTCCTTCATATGGAAAAAGTCCGCGATCTGCTTTCTCGTCTGGTAAATCAGGCGTGATGTAAAAAGAGAAGCTGTGTTTGCCCCTCTTCCGGCATTTCCAATCTGTGAAAAAGAACGGGCTACAGCTTCTGCGACAACGGACGGCTTTTGCAGTGTTGTTGCAGCATTGTCCAGATAAATCATAACGGTCAGCTTCCTTTCTCAAAATATGGCTTCCTTCCGCTGACTGCGGGGACGAACCACATTACTCCGGCAAAATACCGGCATGAAGCAGAGCCTCGATGACACCGCCCGCGATACATCTTGCCTTGTCAGAGATGGAAAAACAATTCGCAAACTCCGACCTTCTCGGGTCAATGTCGGCGATTTTAAAGCCCTCTGTAACCGGATAACCATCTCGGATCAGTCCGCGCAGAATACCTGAGATTGTGGCGTAGACCGGGATGGCTTCCTCCTGTGCTTTTTTGTAGGCTGCTACGATGTCGGAGAAATCGGTTTCCTCCCCGGTGCCATGCTTGCAGATATGGGCGATCTGTTCTCCCTGCTCCACATAATCTGAAATATTTTTATCTCCATAGAGAACCCCATCCGTCTTAGCATGGATCACACGCTGCTCTGCCACTCCGGCGATCGGTCCCGGCACGCCGGTATTGGGCATGGCACTTCCACGGTAAATCAGACGTCCAAGCTGATGGCCCCGCATCGTCTCAATCACCACATCCACATCTTTTCCCGCGGTAAAACCAGGTCCTAACGCCACAGTAAACGGTGCCATCCCACGGTTGGTTCCAAGATTCCTCTTGGCAAGGATCGCATCGATCACCGCTGCGGGCTTCGCCTGCGCGATCACTTCCCCTTCCGGATCAGCCATCATGGCAACCATCCCCTGTTCGATCGTCTCTAAGGCAGTCTCTAAGCTGTCCACACATTTACAGGTGATTCCTTCCACCACACATTCCTTCTCATACACAGCTTCTGAAAATGCCACATAGCGGCGGATGGCAGACGGATTCTTCGCCTCTAATACCAGCACGGCATATCCGCTGTTATATAACTTTGCAATCGTTCCGGTTGCGATATCCCCGCCACCGCGGACGATGATTAGATTCTTCATATGATTTATTTCCTTTTCTTTCCGGCAGCATATATTTCCAATTAGAAAAAATTATACACACCTGATCTTATTGTTCTGCAGCTAACCCTGTTCTTTATGGTTTTACGATATGGTCAGCTTCCACCATGGTCTGTGCGATCACATACATATTCGTCACAGAACCGACCCCAAGCTTCTCTGTCAGCCCGTAATGGTTCAGACATGTCCCGCAGGTCATGACCTCCACGCCCTGTGCCTCAAGGGATCTCAGATCTTCAAGGGAATCCGAACCCTCACAGCTTAAATACGCACCGGAATTGTATAACAGCACTGTCTGTGGCAGTGTATCGAGCTGTGTCAGCGCATACACAAAGCCCTTCATCAGTATCTTTCCAAGCTTCTCATCACCCTCGCCCATATGGTCTGTGCCGAGGACAACAACCGTATTCTTCTTTCTGCCATCCGGGACGCATGCTTCTGCCGTGTCAGTCTCTGTCTTTAAGTTCTCTGCTTCACTGCCAGAATTCCCTGCCGCATTTTTCTCTGCGCATGCTTCCGTCACATCGATCCATACCATATATTCCTGCATGGCACGCTTCTCACTTTTTGCGGACAGCCCTTTGTGGTTTGCCATCTTTGTAAGGTTCTGCACCGCAATCTCATTATCCACCGTCACTTCCACGGTTCCTGCCTCTTTCATGCCTGCGATCGCATTCTTCGTCTCAATGACCGGAAGCGGGCACTGTTTTCCTCTCGCATCAATCTGAATGTTCATATCTTCTACTCCTTTTCTTCCTGTATTTGTTAGCCAATTGCGAAACTCCAATTTACGCTGTGAAGATTGTGCGCAATTGCCTACTGTACTTGTAATTACCTTATCATGTATTTAAGACTGCACTTCCGGCATCTCACCTGCCGCCGTGCACATAAATCTTCTTCTCCTGCTTCGCTGTCACGCGGCCGATCATCCCGCATGGAAGTCCCAGAGTCTGAATCTCCCTGAATGCCTTCTCTGCTTCCTCTTCCGGCACTGCGGCAAGAAGCCCTCCGGATGTCTGCGGGTCAAAAAGAATCTCCTCCATCCCAAAAGAGCAGTCCTCAAAAACAACCTGCTCCCCGATATGGTTCCGGTTGCGCTGTCCCGCCGCTGTCAGGTAAAATTCCTCCACATAGTCCTCGCACGCCCGAATATAAGGGATCTGCTCTGCCAAAAGCTCCGCCGAAAAATTCTCGCCCAGCATCTCGCCCAGATGCACCAGCAATCCAAACCCTGTCACATCTGTGCACGCATGCACATCATATTTCCGGAAAATCTCCGCTGCATACTTATTCAGCGTTGTCATGGATGTAACCGCTTCCTCATAGGCTTCCTGCGATGCTGCCTTCATCCGGGATGCCGTCATCACAATCCCGACTCCGAGAGGCTTTGTCAGAATCAGAACATCCCCCTCCCTGCAATGATTATTTTCCAGTATCTTCTTCGGGTCAATCGTTCCCATGACCGACAGCCCATACTTCACATCCGTGTCGTTGATCGAATGGCCCCCGGCTAAGACACCGCCGGCTTCCATCACCTTCTCATTCCCACCAAGCAGGATCTGTCCCAGCATATTGGCATCCAGATGCTCCGGGAAACAGACAATATTTAACGCTGTCTTCACCTCGCCGCCCATCGCATATATATCGCTGAGGGCATTCGTCGCCGCTATCTTTCCGAACAGATACGGATCCTCCACCATCGGTGGAAAAAAATCGAGCGTCTGCACCACAGCAAGATCCTCTGTCAGCTGATACACCGCCGCATCGTCTGAATGGTCAAAGCCAACAAGAAGGTTCGGGTCCGCCTTCTTCGGAATCATTTTCAGTACTTTATCAAGAATCCCGGGACCAAGCTTTGCTGTGCAGCCGCCTCCTTTACAAAATTCATACATACATCTGCCTCATTTCTTCATATCTGATATGTGCCTTCTCCAGCTGTTCTTTCCAGAACGTCTCTTCTAACCGCTCGCTCTTCCAGCAAAGACCACACCCGGCAGAGATCTCCTGTGGAAGCGGAATAATCCGTCCCGGAAGCCCCTGCTCCCTGCAATAGTCTTCCATTGCCATCGCGGCGGTTGTGGTCTGAAATGTGATGATCTGGGTCAGCTTCTTCTGGCGCATGGTTTGTTTCCTTTCATGATTATAGTCTGCATAGTGCCTGCGAAACTCAAATTCAGGCTGTGAAGATTGTGTACAGCGACCAAATACAATAGAATGAAACATTCTATTGTCATGAACAACGAAGACACGCTCTCGCTACGTGTCGCTCGCAGCGGTACTAAGCGACCAAAATACGGTCGCTAAGGACCGGCGGCTCCCCAGTGTCTTCTTATGTTTTCGGTCGTTGTACACAATCCAATACATGTTTTCTAAGAGTTTCGCAATTATTATATCATGAAGCATAGCTTCATGATCTTGATCTACACGCACTTCGTGCGGCAGTCTTATTATATCATGAACATATGTTCTTATCAATCGTTATCATGTTTTTTTCTATACGAATATCATATTCCGTGCTATACTGTAAAAAAAGCAGGAAAGGACCTAACACCAATGAAAACACTTTACTTCGAATGCAATATGGGTGCTGCAGGCGATATGCTGATGGCTTCCCTCTATGAGATATGCGACCAGAAAGATTTCTTTTTACAGACCATGAATAAGGCTTTTGCCCCATACGGGATTGAAGTCACACCGGAATCCGTGAAAAAATGCGGCATTTCCGGCACACATATGCATGTATCCATCCACGGGGAGGAGGAGGGGGTTCCTCATACACATGCACACAGCCCTATTTCCGGTGAGCACGTCCATGCGCAGGAGCACGCAGAGCTGACGGAGCACGTCCACACACACGGTGCAGATGCTCATGACC
>CAKRFH010000107.1:0-9762 GCA_934320555.1 uncultured Roseburia sp. | reverse complement strand
CTGAGGCTTCTCGGAGTTCTTAGCCCAATGGAAATCTGGAGGAAGCCCCACCCATCCCCGGCTCACATAACCTAACGCCCGGCAGCGTGGGCTAGCCACACAAACCCGGATTTGTATGATTTTCAGTATAAAACATAAAAGCACAATCTGCAATATAGAAAGCACAAAAAGGATATATTTTACAAATAGTGCCCTGTATACTGGAGTCATAAGAATGCAATAACATTGCAGGCAAAATATGTCTGTAAATAGAACCAACCAGAAGCAAACGAAAAGTAAGGATATAAAAAATCAGAGAGAAAGGACAAAACCAACATGAAAAATTTCAGCAATTACAACGATTACAGTACAAAGGAAGACTTACACTTTGAATCCAAGGCAGTACACGGAGCACTCGGGACAGAACCGCTTACAGGTGCTGTCAGCATGCCGATTTTCCAGGCGGTAACGTACCGTCATCCGGCGCTTGGCGAGTCCACAGGTTTTGCATACAGCCGTCTGGAGAACCCGACCAGACAGGAGCTTGAGAGAACCATGGCGATTTTGGAAGGTGGAATCAAAGCGTTCGCATTTTCCAGTGGACAGGCTGCTAATATGGCAGTATTTTCCCTGCTGAACCCGGGAGACCATGTGATTCTCTCTGACGATATTTATGGTGGAACGTTCCGTATTATCGGAGATGTATTTGGAAAATACGGCATTGAGCACTCTTATGTGGAGATGGATGACCTTGCAGCAGTGAAGGCAGCAATCCGACCGAACACAAAGATGTTCTTTGTTGAGACACCGACAAACCCGATGATGAAAGTGGCAGATATCGCAGCGTTGTCTGAGATTGCAAAGAGTGTCGGTGCCCTGATGGTAGTGGATAATACGTTCCTGACTCCATATTTCCAGAATCCGTTAAAGCTTGGCGCAGATATTGTGACACACAGCTCCACAAAATATCTGGGAGGACACAACGATACACTTTCCGGAATCGTGGTAGTGAAGGACAATGAGGAAATCGCAGAGAAGATTCATATTCATATCAAATCCCATGGAAGCCAGCTTGCTCCGATGGACTGCTGGTTACTGCTCCGCGGTATCAAGACTCTTCCGGTCCGTATGGACAGACATAACGAGAACGCGAAGAAAGTGGCAGAGTGGTTAAGAACCCAGCCAAAGGTAAAGGAAGTGTATTATGTTGGATTTGAAGATCACAAAGATTATGCGACAACGATCAAGCAGACAAGAGGCTTTGGCGGCATGATTTCCTTTACAGTGGATTCTTTTGAAACAGTTCAGAAGATTCTTCGAAATGTGGACATGATTATGTTTGCAGAGAGCCTTGGAGGAACGGAGACATTAATCACATACCCGACCACCCAGACACATGAGGATACCCCAAAGGATATCAAGGAAAAACTTGGAATTACAGACTGTTTCCTGCGTATGTCCGTCGGAATCGAGAATGTAGAGGATATTATTGCGGATCTTGACCGCGCGATGAACGCTTAATGGTAACAAAATTACGTGAAAGAATTACTGTATCATATTTACAGATGGAAAAAAACTTATTACTATAAGAAGTGACAGGATGCCCGGCTGGTTGTAAGATTGGCCGGGCATGTAAACGTGAAAAGGAGAGCTGGAAAATGAAATTTACAAAAATGCAGGCGTTCGGAAATGACTATGTGTATATTGATGCCATCCATCAGGAACTGAAAAATCTCCCGGAGCTGGCAAGATTTGTCAGCAACCGGCATTTTGCTATCGGTTCGGACGGTATGGTGTTAATCTGCCCGTCAGAGAAGGGAGATTTCCGCATGAGAATGTTCAATCCGGACGGATCGGAAGGGGAAATGTGTGGCAATGCCCTGCGGAGTGTCGGAAAATATGTGTACGACCACAGACTGACGGATAAGACAGAACTTGTGATCGAGACATTAGGCGGCATGCAGCGACTGAACCTGACCGTGACAGATGGTTATGTATCCAATATCCGGGCGGATATCGGGGAACCGAGACTCTCCACGAAGGTAATTCCAATCAACACGGACAGTGAGACCTTTATTGATCAGCCGGTACAGGTGTTAGACCGCACGTTTCATATTACTGCGGTATCCTGGGGCAATCCGCACTGCGCAATGTTTGTAGACTCAGTTGCAGACCTTGATGTGGAAAAATATGGAAAAGAAATAGAGCATATGACCTCTGTTTTCCCAAATAAGACGAATGTCACTTTCACAGAATTTGTGAGCCGTGATTATCTGAAAATCCGCGAGTGGGAGAGAGGCACCGGTGAGACAATCGGATGTGGAACGGGATGCGCGACAGCAGTAGTAACTGCAATTCTGACCGGAAAATGTGACAGAAAAGTAACCGTTGAGCAGATCGGCGGACCGCTTTTGATCGAGTGGGATGAGAAAACCAATCATCTTTTCATGACAGGTCCGTCCCATACTGTATTTGAGTCAGAGATTGATGCTTCGGCTGTTTTGAATGGATAGAAGCTTAGATACTGGGAAGTTTTGCAAACGAGGAGAAAAAAGATGAAATTAAGTAAAATCTGTGAAGAAATCGAATATACCCTGCTGCAGGGATGCATGGATGCAGAAGTACGTGACATAGTTTATGATTCCAGAAAGATCGCACCGGAAACGATGTTTGTCTGCATGGTCGGCGCTGTAACAGACGGACACAAGTATATCCCGGATGCCATTGAAAAAGGTGCAAGTGTCATCGTTGTGGAGCGGGCAGAAGAAGCAGCGCAGATCCCGGAGCATATTACCGTGCTTCAGGTCGCATCTGCCAGATATGCACTTGCCCTGATGTCAGCGGCACTGTTTGACCATCCATCCAGAAAGCTGATCACGATCGGACTGACCGGAACGAAGGGAAAGACGACTACGACCTATATGATAAAGAAGGTTCTTGAGATGGCAGGCAAAAAAGTCGGTCTTATCGGTACGATCGGTGCGATGATCGGGGAAGATCATATCCCGTCTAAGAATACGACGCCGGAATCCTACGAGCTTCACCGGATGTTTGCATCCATGGTGGAGGCGGGATGCGAGTATGTGGTCATGGAAGTGTCTTCGCAGGGACTGAAGTTAGACCGTACTGCCGGAATTTTATTCGATTATGGAGTCTTTACCAATCTGTCACCGGATCACATCGGACCGGCAGAGCATGCGTCCTTCGAGGAGTATATGGAGTGTAAGAGCCTTCTGTTTCGCCAGTGCAAAGTGGGTGTGCTGAATGCGGATGATGAGCATGTGGAAGGCATTTTAAAAGGACATACCTGTGAGGTGAAGACCTTCTCTGCAGAGAAAGAGGCAGACCTTATGGCATCCGATATCGGCTTTATCAACGAAGACGGAAAGCTCGGCATGCATTTTCAGGTGTCCGGCTGCATGAACTGCCAGGCAAAGGTGCACATCCCGGGCAGATTTTCCGTATATAATTCCATGGTGACGATGTTAGTGTGCCATCTCGCAGGAATATCAGAGGAAGCGATCTTAGACGGCCTTGCAAAGGTACAGGTAAAAGGACGCGTGGAGATGCTTCCGGTATCGAAAGACTACACGCTGATTATCGACTATGCGCACAACGAAGTGAGCACCAGAAGTGTCCTCACCACATTGATGGAATATCATCCGAAGCGGCTGATCTGTGTGTACGGCGGCGGAGGCAACCGTTCGAAGCTGCGCAGATATGATATGGGAGAAGTGACGGGAGCGATGGCAGATCTGTGCGTCTTAACCTGTGATAATCCGAGGGATGAGGAGATCCGTGATATCAATCATGATATTAAGGTCGGACTTGCAAGAAGCAATGGAAAGTATATTGAGATCGATGACAGAAAGGAAGCGATCGCTTACTGCATGAAGAATGCGAAGCCGGGTGATATGATCGTGCTGCTCGGGAAAGGGCATGAGGATTATCAGGAGATCAAAGGGGTGAAATATCACTTCGATGAGCGTGAGGCAGTGGCAGAGATCTTAGACGAGATGAAAGCCGGAAAGCGGTAAGTAAATTTGTTAAAAAAATAACAAAAGACTTGTAATTTAAACAAACTGTGATAAAATGAAAAAGCAATTGAATAATGAGAGGAAATTCGATTCGAAGAGGAGAAAAGCAGTAAATGAAAAAGAAATTACGTTTACTTTGCATCGCACTTTTAGCAATGGCTGTACTGAACGGATGTGGGGCAGACAGCACAGGAGAGTCTTCGGAGGATACTTCCTCGAAGGAGCAGCAGGTACAGGAGACGGAGCAGACAGCATCTGGTCCTGTAGAAGGAGGCTCTATTGTTGTAGGTATACAGCAGGATATTGACAGTCTTGACCCTCACAAAGCAACAGCGGCAGGAACAAAAGAGATTCTGTTTAACATTTTTGAAGGTTTGGTAAAACCGGATGTGGATGGCAATCTGATCTGTGCAGTAGCAGACAGTTATGACATTTCCGAAGACGGACTTGTATACACGTTCACCCTGCGTGACGGTGTGAAGTTCCATAACGGAAATGATGTGACCTGTGAGGACGTGAAGTACTCTCTTGAGAGAGCGGCAGGACTTCTTGACGGAACACCGCTAATTGCCACACTTCAGACCATCCAGTCCGTAGATATTTTAGATGAGAAGACGGTTCAGGTTACAGTGGGCGCGCCGAATGCAGAGCTGATCTACAGCTTTGTGGCAGCGATCATCCCGGCAGGAAGCGGGGAAGACGAGGCAGCGGATCCAGTGGGAACAGGACCGTTTTCTTTTGTTTCCTATACGCCGCAGGAAGGCATTGTACTCGCAAAGAATGAGAATTACTGGCAGGAAGGACTGCCGTATTTGGATCAGGTGGAATTTAAGATCGTGGGAAGCTCTGATTCTGCACTGTTAGAGTTACAGGGTGGAAGCATTGATATTTATTCTTACCTGACAGACTCTCAGGCGAATGAGTTAAAGGACAGCTTCCAGGTAGTGTCCTCCCCGTCTAATGTCGTGCAGGCGCTGTTTTTAAACAACGATTATGAGCCATTACAGGATGTCAGGGTACGCCAGGCAATCTGCTATGCAGTGGACAAGGATCTGGTCAATGACTTTGTAGCAGGCGGAAACGGTACGTTGATCAGCACAGCCATGCTTCCGACATTGAAGGACTATTATGTGGATTTAAATGATATGTATGGCACTTCTGCTAATGTGGAGAAAGCAAAAGAGCTTTTGACCGAGGCTGGCTATGCGGATGGATTTGACCTTGAGATCGCAATCCCTTCAAACTATGAGTTCCATATGCAGACCGGTGAGGTGATCGTGGAACAGTTAAAGGCAGTCGGAATCAATGCGACGATTAACGGTGTGGAGTGGAATACATGGCTGGATGATGTCTATAACGGCAGACAGTATCAGGCAACGATCAGCGGTATTACCTGTGGCGACCTGACACCGGGGTATCTTCTGAACCGTTTCCAGACAGAATCTGCCAAAAACTTTATCAACTACTCGAATGAAGAGTACGATAAGATCTGGCAGGAAGCACAGCAGACACAGGATCTGACAGAGAGAAGCGGTTATTACAAACAGCTTCAGACAATGCTCTGCGAGGATGCGGCAAGTGCATTCTTACAGGTGCCGGCGAACACAACTGCGATCAATAAGAAGCTCGCAGGTTATCAGTTCTATCCGATTTATGTACAGGATATGAGCACGGTGTATTTTACCGAATAAGACAGGAAAAGTAAGATGTCTGTGATCAAAATGGCACAGAACGTCTGACGAAGGAAAAGAAAGGAAAGCAGCAACATGAAATTTATCACAAAAAAAATTATCACTCTCATTATGACATTGTTTCTTGTTTCTGTGGCTGCTTTTCTGGCTTTCCAGATCATACCAGGAGATGTGGTGACATCGATCCTCGGCACGGAGGCGACCGCAGAGAGGGAAGAAGCGCTGAGGGAGGAATTGGGCCTTGACAGACCGCCGGTGGAGCGTTATTTTGCGTGGGCTTCGGACGTGCTGCGTGGGGATTTCGGAGTCAGCTACCGATATTCGAAAAATATGAATGAAATGATGCCCGTGAAGGAATTGATAGGAGATAAGCTGCCTGTGACACTCTATCTGGCAGCACTCTCTTTTTTTCTGATTGTTCTCGTATCCATTCCTTTGGGGGTATTCTGGGCGAAGAGCCGGAGTCATTTTTTAGATGCCACACTGGGTGTACTGACGCAGGGGGTGATGGCGATTCCGTCTTTTTTCCTCGGCATTCTGGTGACGTATCTGTTCGGGATTGTCCTGAAATGGTTTGCGCCGGGTGGGTATGTCAGCTATCGGGACGATATGATGGGATTTCTGGCGTATCTGATCTATCCGGCGTTATCTGTTGCCCTTCCGAAAATTGCGATGACAGCCCGTTTTTTAAGAAATTCCATGCTGACCGAGATGAAGTCTGACTATGTGCGGACCGCATACAGTAAGGGATGCACGAGAAGAAGGATGATGTATAGGCATGTGTTAAAAAATGCGATGATGCCGGTTATCACGTTTCTTGGCATGATGGTGGCAGAGATTCTTGCGGGGAGTATTGTCATTGAGCAGGTGTTCGGGCTTCCGGGAATCGGCAGGCTTTTGATCAGCTCGGTCTCCACGCGGGATTTTCCGGTGGTGGAGATACTGATTTTATATATTACATTTATTGTGATCATCGTCTATTTTATCGTCGATCTTCTGTACCGCGTGATTGATCCGAGGATCAGCCGCAGATAAGAGAGCAGGATTATGGAAAGAAAGAGAAAGAAAAAAGGAAACTGGTATCTGTGGGCAGGTCTTTTGATGACAGGTCTGGCTGTGTTTCTGGGAATACTAGGAATGTTCTGGACACCGTATAGCACGACAGCGATGTCGGCAGCGGAAAAGTTTGTGGCGCCATCCGCAGGGCATCTGTTTGGAACCGATAATTTTGGCAGGGATATTTTTTCAAGAGTGATGCAGGGGATGAGCACAACAATTACCGTCAGCGGGCTTGTTGTGCTGTTTTCCGGGAGCATCGGGATTTTGCTCGGCGCTATTACCGGATATTTCGGTGGGATCCTGGATGAGATCGTGATGCGGATCACGGACGCGGTGAACGGGTTCCCGAGCATTCTTCTGACTCTGGTCATCATCAGCCTTCTTGGAATCGGAAAACAAAATATCATTATTGCACTCGGAATTGTGTTTATTCCAAGCTATGTCCGGATCGTGCGGGCTGAGTTTATAAGACTGAGAGACGCGGATTATATCCGTCGGGCAAGGCTGATGGGAGTGAAGCAGGGGCGCATTTTATTTGTGCACATCCTGCCTAATATTTTTTCCGTGTTTTTAGTATCGGTTATGATCGGGTTTAACAATGCGATTCTGGCGGAGTCCGGCATGAGCTACCTTGGAATCGGTGTCCAGCCGCCGGATGCGAGCCTTGGCATGATGCTCTCGGATGCGCAGGGCTATTTGCAGACCGCACCGTGGTATGCCCTTGCACCGGGACTTTCAATTGTGTGGGTGGTACTTGGATTTTCCCTGCTCGGGGAAGGAATCCGCCGGATGAATTAGGAGGGCACAGCGATGATAAAAATAGAGAATCTTTCTGTGGCCTTTGAAGGCGCAGAGGTAGTAAAAAACGTCAGTATCGAGATCGGAAAGGGAGAGATCGTGGGCGTGGTAGGAGAATCCGGTTCCGGAAAGTCCATCACATCCCTGACGCTGATGGGACTCGCCCCGGAAAGTGCACAGGTGACGGAAGGCAGGATTGTATTTGATGGTGTGGTACTTCGCGAGGCAGGATGTCCGTTTGACAGAAAGCGGTATCAGCGGTATCAGGGGGCACAGATGTCCATGATTTTTCAGGAACCCATGACATCCTTAAACCCGACACAGAAGGCTGGACGGCAGGTGGAGGAGGTACTGAAGCTGCACACGAAGCTTTTAAAGAATGAGCGGAAAGAGAAGGTGTTAGAGACGTTCCGGTCGGTAGGGCTCTCCGATGCCGAAAAAGTATACGATAGCTATCCGCATCAGCTTTCCGGTGGGATGCGCCAGAGGGTTATGATTGCAATGGCGGTGATTTTACATCCAAAGCTGATCATTGCAGATGAACCGACGACAGCGCTTGACGTGACGATCCAGAACCAGATCGTGGCGCTTTTACAAAAGATCAATGAAAAAGAACAGAATGCGATGCTTTTTATCACGCACGATCTGAACCTGGCAAGAAGAATCTGCAACCGGATTGTGGTGATGAAGGACGGCGTGATCGTGGAGCAGGGTAGTACAGAAGAAATCTTTGGGGCGCCGGAACAGGCGTATACAAGAAATCTGATCGAGGCGGTTCCATCGAGATTGAAGCCGCGCGTGTCCGCGTCTGTAACGCCGGAGGAGAAGCGGGAGAGTGTCCTTTCTGTAAAAGACCTGTCGGTATTTTATGAGGAAGACAATGGCCTGTTTTTTTCGCGGAGGAACAAAAAAGAGGCAGTGAAAGAGGTCAGCTTTGAGATTTACCGGGGGGAGAGCCTTGGCTTAGTCGGAGAGAGCGGCTGCGGCAAGACGTCGCTTTCAAAGGCAATCCTCGGAATGAACCGGGATATCCGGGGAGAGATCGTCCACCAGACCGTGCGCCCGCAGATGGTTTTTCAGGATCCATACAGCAGCCTGAATCCGTCTAAAACGATCGGCTGGCTGTTAGAGGAACCGTTAAGGGCAGCATATGCACTGGAAAAGGGATCTGGTCTGCCTGGAAAGCAGAACCGGAGCGAATGGAAGGCAGCGGCGATGGAGATGCTGGAAAAAGTCGGATTAAATGAGACTTACTACCACAGGAAACCGTCCGAACTCTCCGGAGGCCAGAGACAGCGTGTGAGCATCGCGCAGGCACTGATCGCGCACCCGGGATTTCTGATTGCGGATGAACCGGTATCCGCACTTGATGTGACAATACAGGCACAGATTATGGAACTGTTGCAGAAGCTGCAGCGGGAAATGCAGCTATCGTATTTATTTATCTCCCATGATATCAACGTGGTCTATCAGATGTGCGACCGGATTATGGTGATGAAGGACGGCGAGATTGTGGAGATGGGGAAGACGGAGGATGTGTTCGCCGCACCGCAGGATGCGTATACGAAACAACTGTTGAAAAATTCATAAAGGGCAGAAGCACAAACAGGTATTGCCGGATGGTGGGATGGTGATATCTGTTTAATAAGGACTATGGAATTTTTGTAAAACATCCGGACAGAGTATCCTTTGAGGTGGCGACAGAGGCTGTGACGAAGGTGGAATTTTCCGTTCCGGGCGAGCGGCTGGAATTCGATTGTGGCAGTCAGTGACTGTGAGGAAGGTCCGGAATACGATTATGCGAAGGATCTGACATTCCGTGTATACAATCTTACCGGCGAGGCACAGGCAGCAGTTTACCGCATGGATCAGTCGAAGGCAGCAGAGCTCACTGCCCGCAGGGAAGGGGAGAATGTGATCCATCTTTCTCTGGAAGGAGCGACAGACTGCCGGATTATGATCTGCAACTGTGCAGCGGTATCTGTGGAAGGTGCAGAATATACGGTGCAGGATGGAAATACGGTGCTTACGGACTGTACAGGGGAGATTGTGTGCAGGTTTTAGGATTGATAAACTGGGGTTTAGCCGACTAAGGGACGCTGCCGAGCGATAGGCTGTGTTAGCCAAAAGAGAGCGGTACTTCCTGGTATATTGTAATTGACTCATCTAACAGTCAATTACAATATACCTTTTTTCTA
>CAKRFH010000106.1:0-9836 GCA_934320555.1 uncultured Roseburia sp. | reverse complement strand
CAGAAGAAAAGAATAAGAAAAAAACACAATATATTCTGAAGGATCATATGTTTAAGTTCTGGTACGAATTTATTCCAAAGGCAATCAGTGTTATTGAAATGGGACAGGGCGAATTGTATTATCAAAAGGCAGTAAAACCAGTTCTGCATTCTTTTATGGGATCAGTATTTGAGGATATGTGCAGATATTATACGCTGCAACAGGGAATACAGGGAGCATTTGACTGCTTTATCACATCGGTAGGGAGCTGGTGGGGAACTGAGAATGTAATAGATAAAGCTGGCGGAAAAAGGGCACAGGCGACCGATATTGATGTTGTTGCGCTGTCAGAGTTGGACAAAAAGGCTGTAATAGGGGAATGTAAGTTCAAAAATGAAAAAATAGACAGGGGAATCTATGAAACGCTGGTACGGAGGGCAGGTCTGATATCTGCAAAATATAAAGTGGTAAAATATGTGTTATTTTCACTGTCCGGGTATACGCAATGGTTTCAGACGTTAGAGGATTCGGATGTAGTTTTATTGTCGCTGGATGATTTGTATTGTGGCAATTCATACGTGTCGTGATGTGATGGTGAAAGCAGATCAGAGGAAAGGAGAACCACGGAAATGATACGGATAGCAGTTGTGGAAGATGAAGAAAAGTATTACCGTGTCCTGAAAGGATATCTGGATCGATATGGGACAGAGAGCAATGAAAAAATCGATGTGGTCTGGTTTGAAAACGGTGCAGTATTTCTGGAACAATTTCATTCCGATTTTGACATCATTCTGTTGGATATTGAGATGCCGGTGATGGACGGTCTGTCCGTAGCGCGGGATGTGAGAAAAGCGGATGATTATGTGATCATCATCTTTATCACGAATATGGCGCAGTATGCGATTCACGGGTATGAGGTGAATGCGCTTGACTATGTTGTGAAACCGGTGGAATATTATCCGTTTCTGGTAAAGCTGCAGAGGGCAGTCAGGATGATCCGGGAGACGAGCGGGAACAGTCTGCTTCTTCCTTTCCAGGGAGAAGAAAAAAGGGTTCCGACAAAAGAAATCCTCTATGTGGAGGTACACTCCCACACGGTGGATTACTATACTTATTCCGGGGTATCTACGGTGACAGGATCCTTAAAAACAGTGGAGGAGAGATTGAAAAATGACCATTTTGTGCGGTGCAACAGCTGCTATCTGGTCAACTTACGGCATGTCACAGGCATTAAGGATGACGCGGTGATCGTGGAAGGGCATTCCTTAAAGATCAGCCGGGCGAAAAAGAAAGAGTTCTTAAATCAGCTGTCAGTATTTTATTCGGAGGTGTTACGATGATTGCTTCTATTTTTAATTCCATTATTTTTCCGATAGAATTACTGACCGCGTCTTATATATGCGCGGTAAAGATTCATAAGAGACCGTGCTGGGGAGGCAGAATGGTATTGTCAGTGGCTGCGGCATGTGCATATATGCTGGCTGTGGATACTGTTTTGCCGGGCACGATGCTGGTGAAGGGCATCCTGACTTTCTTAAGTACTGTGCTTTTCTGTGGAGTATTATTATTCTGGATTTACGATATGACGCTCAAAGATGCTATGTATTGTTGTATGATCGGGTATGCCATGCAGCATTTTGCGTCATGCCTCTATATTTTTATGTCGATTTTGCTGTACGGTAAGACGCCTGCGGGGATGTGGGTGAACAGAAGTAATGTGTTCCTGTATATCGTGGTTTATATTTTTTCCTATGGGCTGTTATATCTGCTGTTTGCAAGGAATCTGCCGAAGGACGGGGAATATATTATCAACTTCGGAAGCTCTGCGGAGGTATTTGTGCTGGTTGTACCGGTAGCACTTGTCCTGTCCATTATTGAGAAAAAGATTAATACAGATCCGGGTCAGGTCATGATCTGCCAGATTTACGAAATGATCTCATGTGCCCTGGTGCTGTGGGTGCAGTACTGGCAGAAAAGGGTGGTGAACCTGGAAGTGGAGATGACGGTGCAGGAGCGGATGTTTGCAGAGCGGAGGCGCCAGTTTGAACAGTCCATTTCGAATATCGACGTGATCAACCACAAATGCCATGACCTGAAGTATCAGATACAGGCTTTGAAAACCGGTGAAATGAGTGAAAATAAGAAGCTTGCGATCGATGAGATCACAAATGCCGTGAATTTTTACGATGACTCTTTTCAGACGGACAATGAAATCTTAAATACGGCGCTCATGGAAAAAAGTATGGTGTGCCGCAGATACCATGTGGCATTTTCCGCTATCGTGGATGGAAAAAAGCTGGGATTTATGAACCCGATGGATCTGTATGTATTGCTTGGAAATGCGCTTGACAACGCGATCGAGGCAGTCAGGAAGATCAAAGAGGAAGAAAAAAGAGTGATCAGCATGCGGGTATATGCGAAAGACGAGCTGATCATCCTGCAAATCGAAAATACATGTACGGAGGACGTGAATCTGCCGGAGGATGGCAATCCGGCCACGACAAAAGCAGACCGGAATTATCATGGTTATGGAATCGGAAGTATACGGAAAATAGTGGAAAAATACAACGGAAGCCTGTCTTTGCGTGCAGACGGCCAGATGTTCATTTTAACGGCAGTTTTTGCAAGATAGGAAGAAATTTTACCAGTTACGCATCTGAGAAAAGATTCTCTCTTTCTGGTGGTACAGTATGGGAAACCGGACAGGTTTGACAACGTACCAAAAGGAAGGGAGATTTTTTATGAAAAAACAGAAAACAGTATCATGGATCGTAGCGATCGTGGTAGTTCTGGCGCTTGTGATCGCAGGAACAAAGCTTTATCAGCTGATGTTTGGCGGCGCTGTGAAAGTACAGACAGCAGATATCATAAGCGCGATCGCACAGATGAAGGTGCAGCTGATCATTGGAGCAGTCATCCTGATCGCAGGAATTGTGATCTTCATCATCGGATGCAGAAAAAAAGAGGAGGGGGCAAAGCACCTGGTAAAGGTTCAGGGTGGAGTAGCCATGATCCTGGCACTTGTGATCACGGTGAACATGGTATGCTTTGGACCACAGTATTCGAATCTGACGACCGTATTAAGCGGGACAACAGAGATTTCGGCGGAGCATGCCGCACAGTCTCTTGAGACAGCAGAAGCGATTGCGGATGAGGGAATCACTTTACTGAAAAACGAAGACAAGGCACTGCCGCTTGCGGAAGGCACAAAGCTGAATGTATTCGGCTGGTCATCCGTTGCGCCGGTATATGGCGGAGCAGGTTCCGGTTCTTCCGATTCCTCCAATGCAGCAACTTTGTTAGACGGACTTCATGAAGCAGGATTTGAGACGAACTCTGCGATCGAAGATTTTTACACGAATTTCAGAACTGAGAGACCTTCCATCAGTTTCTTCGGAGTTGATTTCACAGTTCCGGAACCGACGATGGAGGAATATCAGAGCGCAGGCATTTTTGAAAATGCAAAAGAGTTCTCTGACACCGCACTTGTCGTGATCGGACGTTCCAGTGGAGAGGGTTCCGACCTTGCGATGAATCTTTCGGATGATAATAATTTCACAATCGGTGAAAATGGTGAACACGTTACATTTTCCACACAGGAAGATGATTTAGACGGAGAGAAGAGCTACCTGGAATTATCCAACAGGGAAGTGGCAATGCTCGACGAAGTCACAAAAGATTTCAAAAACGTTGTAGTTGTCATCAACTCTGCACAGCCAATGGAGCTTGGATGGTTAGACCAGTATGACAATATCAAAGGTGCCATCTATTGCCCGAGCCCGGGACAGGTTGGATTCCGTTCCCTTGGAAAGATTTTAAGCGGTGAGGTGAATCCATCCGCACGTCTTGTGGATACGTTTGTATATGATCTTCATGAGATCCCGACGATCCATAACTTCGGAAGCTTCCATTATACAGATTATGAGGATGTGACAGGAAGCGCTGACAATATCGTTCCGTTTGTAAATTACAATGAAGGAATTTATGTCGGATATAAATTTTACGAGACCGCAGCAGCGGAAGGCCTGATCAATTACGATGAGGTGGTGCAATATCCGTTTGGGTATGGATTAAGCTATACCAGCTTTGATTCAAAAATCACTGACACGCAGGATGACGGTGAGAAGATCACTCTGACGGTAGAGGTGACAAACACAGGAGATGTGGCTGGTAAGTATGTTCCACAGATTTATTATAACCCTCCATACACAGATGGCGGCATTGAGAAAGCGACAGCAAACCTGATCGGATATGAAAAGACCGGAATGATCGAACCGGGTGAATCTGAGAGTGTTACTTTTGAGATCGCTTATGAGGATATGGCATCTTATGATTCCGACAGGATCAAATCTGCTGACGGAGCCTATGTATTAGAGGCAGGGGATTACCAGATCAATCTTTGCTCCGATTCCCACCATGTGGTAGACACTTATACAGCAACCGTAGACACAGACAGAATTTACGATGATGCACATGATGGAAAACGTTCCTCTGATGAGCAGACAGCTACCAATCAGTTAGACTATGCAAAAGGGGATGTGACATACTTAAGCCGTGCAGGACATTTTGCCAACTATGAAGAGGCTGTTGCAGGACCAACTGATTTTGTAATGCCGCAGGAGGCAAAGGATAATTATGCTTCTGCTGTCACCTTCGACGCGTCGAAGTATGATGCAGATGCCCAGATGCCTGTAACAGGGGCAGACAATGGCCTGAAAATTCAGGATATGGCCGGTGTGGATTACGATGATGGAAAATGGGATTCCCTGTTAGACCAGCTTACCGTAAGCGAATTAAAGGAGATGGCAGGAAACGGTACATTCCATGTAGTTGCCACATCCAGCATCAATCTTCCATATATTTATGAGACGGACGGACCGACAGCAGTCAACAGTTTCTTCACCGGAAAATACGGAACTGCCTTCCCGGCACCGATCATGGTTGCGAGCACCTGGAACAAGGAACTTGCAGCAGCATTTGGAACCTGCATTGGTAACGAATTATGCGATTTCGGTTTCACAGGCTGGTATGGACCTGGTATGAATATCCACAGAAATGCATTCTCCGGAAGAAACTTTGAGTATTACTCAGAGGATGGATATCTCTCCGGCTGTGTGGCAGTGGCAGAGGTCAAAGCAGTCAGAGAACTTGGAATTATCCCATATATGAAGCATTTTGCACTCAATGACTCTGAGACAGACCGTGCAAGAGGTATCTGTACCTGGAGCACAGAGCAGGCGATCCGTGAGATTTACCTGAAACCATTTGAGATGGCGATCAAAGAGGGCGGTGCAAACGGTATCATGAACTCCAAGAACTCCATCGGAAGCAGATGGATCGGTTCCAATGCAGATGTCCAGAATACTATCGTAAGAGGAGAATGGGGATTCAAGGGTATTATCGGAACAGATTCCCTCGATGCAGTGAGTGAATATTATGAGAACCAGAACGAGGCACTGCGTGCCGGAACAGATAAGATGCTGTGTATGAGTTACAGCGATGATTACTGGGCAGATGAATCTGCCGGAACGGTAACAGCACTCCGGACAGCAGCACATCATATTCTGTATACACTGGTAAATTCCAATGCAATGGAAGTGCGTACAGGACTTCCGGTATGGGTTTATCAGTTTATCGGGGCAGATGCAGTGATCGTGATCTTACTTGCTATCTGGGAAGTATTCACGGTCAGAGAGTACAGGAAAAATAAAAAAGAAGAGAAATAAAAAACAGGAGCCGCCGCACTAAAGAATATTTAGCGCAGCGGCTTTTGTTTTTCATCACAGATATAGTATCAGAAAATAGGAATATTATGAAACGAAAATGTAAAAAATAAAATATTATTGAAACGCAAATGAAACGTAAAAAAATACGTTGCATTTGTGCGCGGATTTTGATACGATAATCAAAACAAGGGGGAAGCGGAAATGAAAGAAAATAAAAGCCTGGAATTTAAATCTGCCATTACAAATTCATTTCTAAAAACTGTCAGTGCATATAGTAATTTTGGGGATGGAGAAATATTATTTGGTGTAAATGACGATGGATCGGTATGCGGTGTCGAAAATATAGAACAGGTCTGTTTAGATATAGAAAACAGAATCAATGACAGTATTTCTCCGAAGCCGGACTTTGAAATTATAGTTATAGATTCTCAGAAAGTAATTAAGGTGGTTGTTCATGAGGGACAGTATAAACCTTATTTTTATAAAGGAAAGGCATACAGAAGAAGTGATACGGCCACGATTGAGGTTGATCAGTCGGAATTAAAGAACCTTGTCTTGCAGGGAAGTAATTTGTACTTTGAAGAATTGCCATGTGGAAGAAGTGACTTAGAGTTTCAGGAATTAAGCAGAAAAATGGAAGAAAAGATGGATATTCATTTAGTATCAGAAGATATCTTACGAACCCTTGGACTTTTTACCAGAGATAGAAAATTCAACAATGCAGCGGCTTTACTGGCGGATAAGAATGATTTTTACGGAATAGATATGGCAAGGTTTGGAAATTCCATTAATGAGATTATGGACAGAGAAACCATTGCGGGTGTATCTATACTAAAACAGTATGATGCTGCAATCAATATGATTAAACGCTATTACCAGTATGAAGAAATATCTGAAATAGAACGGAAGAAAATAGACCTGATTCCAGAGCAGGCCTATCGTGAAGCGGTTGCAAATGCATTGATCCACCGGGATTGGAGTATGAACGCGCATATTAGAATTTCGTTGTTTTCTGACAGGATAGAGATCAGGTCTCCGGGAGGGCTGCCAAGAGGAATAACAGCAGAAGAATATAAGAATGGAGATATTTCATGTTTGCGAAATCCTATACTTGGAAATATATTTTTCAGAATGCGTTATGTGGAAATGTTTGGAACAGGAGTGAGAAGGATTTTACTTGCATATAAGGACGCAAAAATAAAACCCAGGTTTGATGTTACAGATCATGTAATAAGTGTAACATTGCCGGTACTTACAGATTCTTATAAAGTTACAAGTGATGAGGCAAGAATTATAGATACACTGGAAAATGGACAACAATTATCAGGCGGTGAGATCGTCAAAATAACAGGGTATAAGAAGGCAAAAGTTTTAAGGATAATAGGACAGCTGAAAGAAAAAGGATATATCAGAGTAATTGGAAATGGCCGGGGAACAAAGTATACAT
The DNA here is from genome assembly GCA_934320555.1 of uncultured Roseburia sp. Lineage (GTDB taxonomy): Bacteria > Bacillota > Clostridia > Lachnospirales > Lachnospiraceae > Roseburia. Next base: position 2,684 of record CAKRFH010000106.1, on the reverse strand, counting down.
TGCCGGATTAAATTCTTCTTTCATACTAAACAGAAACCGCCGCGCTAAAGAATATTTAGCGCGGCGGCTTTTACTATTCATGACAATAGATTTGAAATTTAAAGCAGAAGGCTTTATTTCACAGCAATCACAGCCGTAACTGTCTCAAATCCATCCGCAGACACAGTCAGCGTACAGCTTCCGGATTCATATCCACTGCGGACGATGGCTGTGGCGCGTCCCTTGTAGGAAGTGAAATCGCCTACTGTATAGTTCTCGTCTGTGATCGGGTTAGAAGAACCAAAAGCATCAAGGCTTCCTGCACCCTCAATGGTCGCATGCAGCTTCACAGCTGCATCCGGGACAACAAGTCCGTTCTCATCTGTCACTTCAACTGCCACATAGGAGAGACTGTGCCCGTCTGGGGAAAATTCATTTTTCTCCGGACGAAGAACAATCTTTGCAGGAGCACCGGTGGTCACGAGGGTGTCTGTGGAGACAAGCTCACCATTTGCATAGCTGCGCGCTTCGAGCGTTCCTGGTGCATAAGTTACATCAAATAAGAAGGATTTCGGCAGGTCAGCGGCAAGGCGTTCTCCGGCTTTGCAGGTGCCAATCAGAGTGCTGTTTAAGTAAAGCTCTACGGTGTCTGCATTGGAGAAGACAGCAGCCTGAACCGGTGTGCCTTCCTGACATGTCCAGTTCCAGTTCTTCTTCACATCTGTGAAGCCCCACATACTGATAATTTCTGTCTTGCCGAAAACATCCGGGCGGTAGGAGTACAGGTAAGTATTTTTACTTCCCCAGATGACGCTGCGGTAATCACCCTGTGGAAGAATGCTGCCGTTGATATCCACATCGGCATCGTTTGCCAGTCTCCATGGGAAGGTGGAGGAGTGGGACATTAAGGCGTAAGGTCCCATTTTTGTCAGAGGGTCATCCGGATCAACGAAAACAGATTTTCCGATTCCGGCTTCGCCGATATAGTCAAATGCGGTCCAGGTGAAATCACCGATGACATAAGGCGTGCTTTCCACCATCGGCCAGCGGAAGCCGATCTCCTTCGGGTAATTCTCAGAACCTAAGATAACGCGCTCCGGGAACATCTCGTGATCGAGCGGATATTTGTCCTCCATGTAGTTGTAGCCGACAATGTCAAGACCATTGGTGAAGGCTTCGGAATATTCCTCCCAGCTGGTGTCGTTATGACCGCCGTCTGCATTTTGAAGAGAAGATGTATCACCGGAAAGCTGGGCAGCCAGTTTTTTCATGTTTTCAGCAGTGAGGTCGTCATCGAGACCGCTCCAGTAAGAGCAGATCGCATTGGAGATCGGACGGCTTGGGTCGAGGGCACGTGCTTTCTCGGCAAGTCTCGTGGCAAGTGTGTAACCATTATTAAGTCCGCCACGTTCCGGGATCTCATTTCCGGTGGACCAGATGACGATAGATGGATGGTTTCTGTCACGCTTCATAAATGCAGTGAGATCTTTTTCCCAGTCGGTCGCAAAGAATATATTGTAATCACCCGGCTGCTTCATAATGCCCCATGCATCGAATGCCTCGTCGTACACATACATACCAATGCGGTCGCAGGCTTCCATCAGGGCAGCAGATGGTGCGTTGTGTGTGGTACGGATCGCGTTGAAGCCGATCTTTTTTAAAATAGAAAGCTTGCGGTACTCAGCGTCATACAGGGAAACAGCTCCAAGCATACCATTGTCGTGGTGCAGACAGCCACCTTTTAATTTTACCGTTTTTCCATTGACGCGCAGACCGTGGTTGACATCGGCGGTAACGGTTTTTACACCGAAAAGTACAGCTGTCTCATCGACAGTATTTACCGCAGATGGAACAAAATGGGTCTTGAAAATACCGAGGTCTGTCACTCTTGCATGAAGTTCATATAGATTTGGATTTTCTGCATCCCAGAGGAGCGGATTGGCGAAAGTAAGGTCCACATAGGCGGTATCTGTGGTGTTTGGATTGACCTGCATTTTCTGCTTACGGCTTAAGAGCACCTCATCGCTTCTGTCTTTTGTGAGGAAGACTTCTACCATCGCCATTTTATTTTCCATGGTCTCGTTCTGGATCTCTACCTGGGCGCGCAGGTAAGCGCAGGAGGCAGTGCCATCTGCGTGATATTCGATATTCTTTGTGTAACCGTAGATGCCGTTATCTGCGATGTGGAGCTTCGGAACATGGATCAGCTCCACTCCGCGGAAAATGCCGGCGCCGGAGTACCAGCGGGAATTCGGCTGCATGCTTGGATTGACGGTTACCGTCACATTATTTTCTCTTCCAAAATAAATGTAAGGTGTGATGTTGACGGAGAACGGAATGTATCCGTTGTGCTGTAAGGCAGCTTTTCCACCGTTCACATCGACAGTGGCGTTCAGCATGACACCGTCGAATTTGAGGTAAACTTCCTCGTCTGCCCAGTCAGCAGGGATCATAACCTGCTTCGTGTAGTGTGCGACACCCTCTGTGAAGAATCCGCTGGCGGGACCGGCTGCAGCGTCCTTTGTGACGGTACTCTCAATCATGTAATCATGAGGAAGATTCACTTCCTTTGCAGTGTTTGGTGCGCCCGGCATCTGGAAGCCGGAGCGGATGCCGTGGTCAAAAGACCATTTCTGGTCTAAATTCTGATTTCTCATTGTATAACCCCTTTCTACAGTTCACTCGTATATTCCTGTGGACAGATT
>CAKRFH010000105.1:0-9891 GCA_934320555.1 uncultured Roseburia sp. | reverse complement strand
CCGGACGTTATCCGGCATCCTGCCCTGTGAAGCCCGGACTTTCCTCACCTGCGGTCTTTCGACACTTGCAGCCGCGACCATTTGCCCTACTTATTCTCCGGCAGCACATCGCTGTCCTGCCGCAACTTTTTTACTATACACTATCCTTCCTTTTTTCGCAAGTCTTTTTTATACATTAAAACAGCTTCCACCGATAAATTCACGCAGGATGGAGTTCTGATTGATCCCGTCTCCCGGCATCGGAAGGAAATAGTCAAGGAACTTTAAGAGTCGCTTGGCTTCGAGATATTCCTCACTGTCCCGGTCGATGGAAAACAGCAGCGGCTCCGCGTAAAGCTTTAACACGGCAAGCTCATAGATGAGTGCGGAGTTGAACATCACGTCCGCGCCCTCCTGGAACGGAAAAATATACTTCTCTTCCCCGCGTCTGACAGAATCCCACATCGCGATCGTCTCCTTCGCCGACGTTCCCCTCGTACGCGCATCCCGCACGATCCGCCGGATCAGCCTGCCATCCGTCGTAGGAAGACAGTTATGCTCGTCGATATTCAACTGCGTCAGCGCACTGATATAGATTTTAAACTTGCTCTCCTGCGGAAGAGAATACGACAGCCTGTCATTTAACCCGTGGATTCCCTCGATCACAAGAACATCATCCTTTCCGAGTGTCATGATCTTGTCCCGATACTCTCTTTTTCCTGTCTTAAAGTTAAAGATCGGCAGATTGACTGTCTTTCCTGCAAGAAGCTCGTTCATGTCATGGTTGAAAAGCTCCACATCGAGCGATTCTAAGCATTCAAGGTCTAATTCTCCGTTCTCATCCCGCGGGCAGAGACTTCTGTCGATATAATAGTCATCAAGCGGGAACGGATGCGGGTTCAGTCCCTTCGCTGCAAGCTGGATGGACAGTCTGTGGGAGAACGTCGTCTTCCCGGAGGAGGACGGACCCGCAATCATAATGAACTTCCTGTCCTTCGCTGATACGATCTGCTCTGCAAGCCGCCCGATCCGCTCCTCGAACAGTGCCTCCTGCGTCAGGATCATCTGCTGTGTCTTTCCCGCTGCGATCGCATCGTTTAATGCCCCAATCGTATCGACCTCCAACATCCGCCCCCAGTCCCTGGAAGCCTTCAATGTGTGGAACAGCCCCGGCATCGGCACGAATTCTGCCACTTCCCTCGTCTTCTTATCCGGGAACTGCAGCATGAATCCCTCCTCATACGGGAGCACGTCATAGTAGCGCAGATAACCGGTAGACGGAACCATAAAGCCGTAAAAATAATCAATATATCCGTCAATCTCATAAATATTGACTCTCGAACTCCTGCGGTAACGGAACAGCTTCTCCTTGTCGGTCATGCCGTACTCATGGAACAATGCAACCGCATCGTCTGTATTGATGCTCTTCTTCTTAATCTCAATGTCAGAGAGCACAAGCCGGTACATCTGGTTTTTCAGTCTTTCCGTATCCGCTTTTGACACTGGGACGGTATTGCCGCCCTGACCTCTGTTTACTAGCTCACAGTAATAGCCCTGACCGACCGAGTACTTCACCCGCACATCGATCTGCTCTTTTCCCCACAGGTCATGCACTGCCTTCTGCATCAGAAGCAGGACACTTCTCCGGTATGTCTTCTTTCCGGTCTTGTCTGCAGTTGTGACAAACTCCACGGTTCCATCCTCCGTGGCGCATTTTCCAAGCTCCCGCAGTCTGTGATTGTACACAACAAGGACGATATCATCCTCTACCTGTTCCCGGTAATCCTCTGCTACCCGCAGGAAGCTGACCCCGGACGGATATTCCTTTTTTTCATTTTCAATTGTCAATATGATTTTGTCTGTTCCCAATTCCACACCTTTTCCCAACTGCTTTGCTGTATTGGAGATTCCAAAACAATCTGTTTACTGCTGCACGATTGAAACAGTAACAGAACCGTTTGTTCCGTCTGTGACTGCCTGAATTAAGATCGGGTAGTCAAAAATATTCGTAAACTTCAGATCATAGTAATTTCCGGCGATTGTCGCATCGCGTCCCTCAGATACGTAATATACCGGAAGTGAATGGGTATGGCGCTCCGTTGCCGGGATACCTGCGTCAATCATGGCAGAATATAAAGTTGAAGATACCTGACAGATACCTCCACCGATTCCGGTTCCGTGCTTGCCGCTCACATAGATTGGAGCTTCCACGTAGCCGTTCGCTGTACTTCTCGGCAGGATTGTCTTATTGAAGGAGAACTTGTCCCCCGGCTGTAAAACGACACCATTTATGCGGGATGCCGCTGTCGCAATGTTCGTTGCACGCGACTCTGCAGGATTATAAGTGGTCGTGCAGCTCGCAAGGACCGTTCCTGCCGTGCCGGCTGCCTGTGTGGTATCTGCCCCGGTGCTGTCTAATACAGCCCCCTCCATTAACGTCGTGGCATTTCTTCCCTCGCTGCGTCCGTAATTCACATAATGGGTGCAGTATGCTGCATCGTTATTGCCAAATACTGCCCGAAGATCTGCATAATTGGCTTTGTATACCGCAAGATTGAAATCTGCACAGCCACTCCTTCCCTCTTTCAGTCCATATTTTACAAAATGCTGAAACAACTTCTGCGTATTATTTCCGAGTGCAGCCTGTAAATCCGGGTAAGTGCTGTAATAATACTCTGCATCAAAAACTGCCTGATAGGCACTGTTACTCCTGCTTCCACTGTTTTTTGACGATTTTCTTGCCGCCTGGACTGGCATGGTGCTTCCAAACACCATACATATACAGAGTACCAACGCAAATAATGAAATTACTGTATTTTTCTTTCTCATAAATATCCCCTTTTTTATGTTTATTTTCTGGCAGTCTCTGCCACTTATCTCAAGTATAACATGTTCAGATATTTTCTACAATTGTTCCTGCACGATATGCTTCCAGCAGCGCTTCCAGATCCCTGATACTCTCCTTCATCACCTTGCCATTATCCGTATCCGCCACCGTTTTTCTTTTTACGGCATGCTGTACAAGGATCGTGTGGGAAACAATGTCTGTGCCGTCTTTTACTGCCTTTTCTACTGATTCAAACGGTTCATGTGCAGCAAGCACCAGACCATAAGAATTATAGATCAGAGTATAACCGGCAATTCCTGTTTTCGGCTGATATGCTTTGGAAAATCCGCCATCTATGATCAGAAGTTTTCCGTTACACTTGACCGGTGACTCACCCTTTTTTGCCTCTATCGGAATATGTCCGTTAATAATATGTGCTTCCTGTCCGGATAATCCGAATTCTGCCAGTATTTTACTGACAATCTCTTCTTTCTCTAGCAATGTATAATATGGGTTCTTCGGTTCCTGGTGTGTTGCCTTGTCTGCTACAAAATACCGTTCAAATGTCGTCATCTTCTCTTTTCCAAATACCGGTGAATTTCTGTTTTCCCAGATAAACCACAGAATGTCCTGTCCCTTTTTCTTTTCATTCGGATCTATGGCATAGTATCCTTTTCTTGCATAGCTTTCCAATACATCATACAGTTCTTTTCCCGCATATTCTTTTCCATAGATATTCACTCTGGTAAAGCTGCCGTCTTCGTTCAACGGAACACATCCATGATAAAGCAGATTCCCGTTGTACACCTGATACAGACTGCCTTTTGTCAGCAGGAAGCGGATATGCTTCTGAAGCTTCTCGCAATTCATAAATGCCGTCTTCAGACGTTCTATCACATCCTGTTCATCCGGCGACAGCTCATAGGGATGTTCCCAGTCAATGGTTGGAAAACTGGTATCCTTAAGCTCATACTCTCTTCCCTCAATGATGACGGTTCCCCTCCGGATATCCATCTTATCCAGCAATAGCCTGTCTTCCATGCGAAACTCCGGGTGCCTTTTTATCATCTGTCCTTCCAGCTTAAATTGCATGACCGTGATTGCCTTATGCATCTTCTCATCCAGAAAAGCATCCCTCACATCATACTCTTCCTCTCTGTAGTCCAGCTTGAAACAGTCACATGGATCTTTGTCATACCTGCTCATAGCAAGTCTTGCCAACGGTACAAGATTGATTCCATAACCATCTTCCAGAAGATTTAAATTTCCATATTTTGCGGAAATACGTATTACATTGCAGATCAGTGCCTCATTTCCGGCTGCCGCTCCCATCCATGAGACATCATGGTTGCCCCACTGGATATCTACCGAATGATGCGCCATCAACGTATCCATAATCAGATTCGGATACGGTCCTCTGTCGAAAATATCTCCCACTACATGCAGATGGTCTACTACAAGCCTGCGGATCAGATTGCAGAATGCAGTCACAAGCTCCGCCGCCCTGCCCGTATGGATCACCGACCGGACAATTTCATTATAATAAGCTTCCTGGTCAGATACATCCGGTCTTCCGGTCAGAAGTTCTTCGATCACGTAAGCAAAATCTTTTGGAAGTGCCTTACGGACTTTCGATCTGGTATACTTGGAAGAAGCACATTTGCAGATCCGGATCAGACGGTATAATGTGACCATATACCAGTCTTCCATATTATCTTCCGTTTTCATGACCTGTTCTAACTTCTGCTCCGGATAATAAATCAGTGTTGCGATTGCTTTCTTCTCCGCCTGGCTGATCGTATTTCCAAATTCATCGTCGATCTTGCGTTTGATCGCGCCCGAGCCGTTTTTCAAAACATGCTGGAACTGTTCGTATTCCCCATGAATATCCGTAATAAAATGCTCCGTTCCCTTCGGAAGGCTTAAGATAGCCTGTAAATTGATAATTTCTGTAGCCGCAGCTGCTACGGTCGGATACTGCTTTGCAAGACTTTTTAAATACCGCAAATCACTCTGCTGCATTCTCCTCCATCCCCCATATCATTCTGTCAAACTATATATTTTCTGTGGCGTTCTGTTTTCTATGCTGCACTTTCTGTTATGCTTCTCTGATCACATCACTCATGTCATAAAATCCTGCCGGTTTTCCTGCCAGAAATTTTGCCGCCTGGACTGCACCTTTTGCAAAAACAGCCTTTGAATATGCTGTATGTTTGAACTCGATCACTTCATCCTGTCCTGCAAAGATCACTTCATGTTCTCCGACAATATTTCCACCACGGACAGCAGAAATTCCGATCTCATACTTATCTCTCTTTTTCCGTTCCTGGCTTCTGTCATAAACATAGTTATATTTTTCATCTAATGCTTCATTCATGGAATCTGCAAGCGCAAGTGCCGTTCCGCTCGGTGCATCAAGCTTCTGGTTGTGATGTTTCTCTACGATTTCCATGTCAAATCCTGCCGGTGCAAGTGTGGTAGCTGCTTTTTTTAACAGTTCCAACAACATATTGATTCCAAGAGACATATTTGCTGATTTTAATACAGCTACCTGTCTGCTGGCTTCGTCTGCTTTCTGAAGCTGCTCCCCGGTCAGACCGGTTGTACAGAGCACAACCGGTACCTGCTTATCCACACAATACACTAATAGATCATCGACTGCCTGTGCATTTGAAAAATCAATCACTGCATCTGCCTCCACATCACACAGTGAGATGTTTGGAAATACAGGGTAATCATTTTTTATCCCATCATATAAATCCACACCTGCCACGATCTCAATCTCCGGATCGTCTTTGCACATTGCTGTAATAGTCTGTCCCATTTTTCCATTGCATCCATGCATAATCACTCTTGTCATATTCTTTTGTCTCCTGTCTTCCTGTATTTCTCTTTTTATAATGAAGAAAAAGGAGCTGCATCCGAACAGCTCCTCCTCTTTCTATAAAATGCCATATGCCTTCATTGCATCTGCAAGTACCGCTGCATTCGCATCTGTCATCTCTGTCAGTGGGGAACGCAATGTTCCGACTTCCTTACCCATCAGGTTAAGCGCCTTCTTCACCGGGATCGGGTTCACTTCAGAGAACAGGGCATTCACAAGCGGCTGTGCCTCTCTCTGCAGCTTCATAGCCGTTGCAAGATCTCCGTCAAAGAAGCTCTGGCACATGGTGTGTACCTTCGCCGGTGCCACGTTCGACCAGACAGAAATCACGCCCAGTGCCCCGATGGACATTAACGGTACCACAATTCCGTCCTCACCGGAATAGAGGTCAATCTTTCCATCTGTCAGGTACATTAACTGGGATGCCTGTGCAACGCTTCCGGTTGCCTCTTTGATTGCAACTACATTTTCAACATCTTTAAAAATCTTGGCTGCTGTCTCCGGAAGAATATTGCATCCGGTTCTTCCAGGTACATTATACATAATAATCGGTAACTTTGTACACTCTGCGATTTCAGAATAATAACGGACCAATCCGCCCTGCGTACATTTGTTATAGTAAGGAGTCACTGCAAGAATACCGTCCGCTCCGGCTTCCTCTGCTTCCTGCGTCAGGAAAATCGCCTCTCTCGTGCAGTTCGATCCGCTTCCTGCGATCACCGGTACACGGTGTTTTGCAAAATCAACTGCTGCCTTAATGACCTTGCTGTGCTCTTCCATCGTAAGCGTGGAGCTCTCACCCGTGGTTCCTGCAATGATGATCGCATCCGTTCCCTGATCGATCTGCCAGTCGATCAACTCCTGCAGCTTCTCGTAGTTTACCTCTTCATTATCCTTCATTGGTGTGACAATTGCAACACCTGCACCTTTAAAAATAGCCATTTTTTATCCTCCTGCATTATCATATGCGATGCAAATTTTTGTGTGAAAAATGTTGCCGGGTCCCTATATGAAAGAAAAGACCAGCCGATGGGCTGATCTTCCAAATTCGAAATCCAATGCAAGCGGACTGACCGCAAGACAATTCCAGAATCTGATAGCTCCCCATCTTAATGTAAATGCCACTGCGGGCACCCCTCGATGACAGTCATAAAGTTCTTCACTTTATGCCCAAGTAATATATCTACAGGTGATATATTCTTTCGGCGCACTTCCCTTTTGCTTCCCGTCTTCTGTTCCTGCCACATCCGAAAAGTGACTCATAAAGCACGCAACCTCTACCAGGCAATATTTTTACTGTTTACATGGGTCAATGATAACACCAACCCAATACCTTGTCAATGCGTTATCCGGCTAATTTTTTAACACTCGTCTTCTAAAAACTCAACCTTGCTGACGGACACCTCATAGGCAACCCTCTTTTCCGTATCGTTCTCGTTAATTTTCTTCATATATTCCCTGCTCTGGATGCGTCCCCAGACCTGCACATGTCCGCCAACTTCAAAGCCGGATGCAAATCTCGCATTTCTTCCCCAGCAGATGCATGGGATATAATCGGACTTGCCGTAAGAGCGGTTCACGGCGATCAGAAGATCTGCGATTTCCCTTCCAAGCGGTGTTTTCCTGTAGATTGGCTCCTTGCAGATATAGCCGTCAAGGAAAATCTGGTTGGTCTTGATGTCCTCCGGGATCTCCCCGAGCAGTTCAAGCTCTCTGACGAACACGGAGAGCACCAGCCTGTTTTTGCGCTCCTCATGCCGGTTGAAGGAACGGAACTGTCCCAACACATAAATCGTCTGTCCGATATAGCTCTGGTTCACATCTATCAAACGCTCTGAGATCATGAGCGGTATGTAATCCATGAAATTGCTCAGTCTGTTGACTGCTACGTCTACCACATAAAAGCCCTCACCGTATACTTCGTGGCTGTATCTGAAATCCGAAACGATCTCCCCCACGATTGAAACCTGGTTATTTTCAAAAATTTTATCTGCCATGAATATTCTCCCTTCCTCTTGTCACCGGAATCTTTCGGTGACTTGCCTGACACCTACATTTTTACCATTTCTTTCCTGCAAAAATATCGGGCAACTTGTCGATAACTTTTTATATTCTGAGTCCTGCAATTCTGAGCAAAAAAAATCCGGCATACTACTTGCGTTCTCCAAAAAATGTGATAAAATATATAAGTTCAAGCTATATTAACTCCGGGGAATCCCGCTATTTCCCTACAGAAGAAAGAGAGATTTTATATGAGACAGAAACGTGAAGATGTACGAAACATAGCAATTATCGCCCACGTCGATCATGGTAAAACCACTTTGGTCGATGAGCTTTTAAAGCAGAGCGGCGTATTCCGTGAAAACCAGGAAGTTGCTGAACGTGTTATGGACTCCAATGATATTGAGAAGGAGCGTGGTATCACCATCCTCTCCAAGAATACAGCCATCACTTATAAAGGAACCAAGATCAACATCATCGACACTCCGGGACATGCCGACTTCGGCGGCGAGGTAGAACGTGTCCTTAAGATGGTAAACGGTGTTATCCTCGTTGTCGATGCTTTCGAGGGTGTTATGCCACAGACAAAGTTCGTCCTGATGAAAGCACTTGACTTAAACCTGCCGGTTATTGTCTGCGTGAATAAAGTAGACCGTCCGGAAGCCCGTCCGAACGAAGTAGTGGACGAGGTTCTCGAATTATTTATGGATCTCGACGCATCTGATGAGCAGTTAGACTGTCCATTCCTTTTCGCCTCTGCAAGAGACGGTTACGCAGTCCGTGAGATTCATGACCTCATTAATAATAAGAAGGATATGGTTCCTCTGTTTGAGACGATCCTTGATTATATCCCGGCTCCGGAAGGAGACCCGGAAGCACCTACACAGGTACTGATCAGCACAATCGACTACAATGAATATGTCGGACGTATCGGCATCGGTAAGATTGACAACGGTTCCTTAAAGGTCAACCAGGAAGCCATCGTTGTCAACCACCATGATCCGGACAAGAAGAAGAAAGTCCGCATCAGCAAGTTATATGAATTCGACGGTCTGAACAAGGTAGACGTTGCAGAGGCCGGCATCGGTTCCATCGTTGCCATTTCCGGTATCGCAGATATCCATATCGGAGATACCATCTGCTCCGTAGAGAATCCGGTTGCCATTCCGTTCCAGAAGATTTCCGAGCCGACGCTTTCCATGAACTTCATCGTAAATGACAGTCCGCTCGCCGGACAGGAAGGAAAGTTCATCACTTCCCGTCATTTGAGAGACCGTCTGTTCCGCGAGTTAAATACCGACGTATCCCTCCGCGTGGAAGAGACCGATTCTCCGGACAGCTACAAAGTATCCGGACGTGGTGAGTTACATTTATCTGTCCTGATCGAGAATATGCGCCGTGAAGGTTATGAATTTGCAGTCAGCAAAGCTGAGGTACTGTACCACACAGATGAGCACGGCAAGAAGTTAGAGCCAATGGAACTTGCCTATGTCGATGTTCCGGATGAGTTCACCGGTGCCGTCATCGATAAGTTAAGCCAGAGAAAAGGCGAGATGCTGAATATGAAGCCTCTGACAGGCGGCTACACAAGATTAGAGTTCAATATTCCATCCCGTGGTCTGATCGGCTACAGAGGTGAGTTTATGACCGACACAAGAGGAAATGGTATTATCAATACGATTTTCAACGGTTATGACACTTATCGCGGTGATATTGCCTACCGTCAGCTCGGTTCCCTGATTGCATTCGAATCCGGCGAATCTGTTACTTACGGTCTGTTCTCCGCACAGGATCGTGGTACCCTCTTCATCGGACCTGGCGAAAAGGTATACGCAGGTATGGTCATCGGCTCCTGCTCCAGAAATGAAGACATCGAGTTAAATGTATGCAAGAAGAAGCACCTTACAAACACCCGTTCTTCTTCTGCCGACGAAGCACTGACACTTGTTCCACCTAAGATCTTAAGTCTGGAACAGGCACTCGACTTCATCGATGTCGATGAGCTGCTCGAGGTTACCCCGAAGTCTCTTCGTATCAGAAAGAGAATTCTCGATCCTACTCTTCGTAAGAGAGCTAATTTCAAGAAGTAATTGCTTTAGAGATACAAAAAAATGGGAGCTTTCGCTCCCATTTTTTATTATAAGAGTGGACCTGACGGGAGTCGAACCCGTGTCCAAAAACCAATCCCCTGCCCTTCTAC
>CAKRFH010000104.1:0-10276 GCA_934320555.1 uncultured Roseburia sp. | reverse complement strand
GGTAAGATCGCATTTAACAGAATACCTGCGATAGCTGCAATGGCAAGGGAAGTTAAAGTGATATCTGTTCCTGCAACAGTGAAGGTCAGTCCGCTTGAAAAACCAAGACCGCATACGAAGATCACACCGGCAATGATTAAGTTACGTGATTTTGTGAAGTCAACATGGTTTTCTACTACGTTGCGGACACCAATAGCAGAGATCATACCGTAAAGCATGAAGCTGACACCACCGATGATGGCGGATGGCATGGAACCGATTACTTCAGCCATCTTAGGGATGAAGCTTAAGATGATGGCGTAAACGGCTGCGATACGGATAACCTTCGGGTCGTGAACCTTACTTAACTCCAGAACACCGGTATTCTCTCCGTAGGTTGTGTTGGCAGGACCACCGACTAATGCGGAGAGGGAAGTTGCAAGACCGTCACCGATCAATGTGCGGTGAAGTCCCGGATCTTCAATGAAGTTCTCGCCGACAGTTGCGGAGATCGCAGACATATCACCAATATGCTCCATCATGGAAGCAAGTGCGATCGGAGCCATAACGAGGATCGCGGAGATATTGAACTTGCACAGGGAGAACTCCGGAATGCCTACCCAGGAAGCGGCTGCGATGTTGGTAAAGTCTAAGATAGCAGATCCATCAGCATTTGTCATGCCGAGTGCGTTGAAGATTAAAGCTGCAGCGTAAGAGACAACAACACCCATTAAGATCGGGATGATCTTGAACATGCCTTTTCCCCAGATATTAAATACGATAATGGTAGCAAGAGCGATAAAGGCGAGCAGCCAGTTCGTAGAGGCGTTGCTGACAGCAGAACCTGCAAGGCTTAATCCGATACAGATAATGATCGGTCCGGTTACAACAGGTGGAAGGAAACGCATTACTTTTTTCACACCTACGAGGCGGATGATCAGTGCGAGGACCAGATACAGAAGACCTGCAACGACGATACCGCCACATGCGTAAGAAAGCTTGTCTGCGTTGGACATATCGGCGAAGACACCGGTATCAAGATTGGCGATGGTTGCGAATCCGCCTAAAAAGGCGAAAGATGAACCGAGGAAAGCCGGAACCTTGAATTTTGAGCAGAGATGGAAAAATAGAGTTCCCAGACCGGCACAGATTAACGTAACCTGAACGTGAAGAACATCTTCTCCGAAGTAGCTGTTGACTAAGATCGGTACGAGAATCGTTGCACCGAACATCGCGAACATGTGCTGTAAACCTAAGATTAACATTTTTGGGACGCCGAGAACACTGGCGTCACGGATTGCTCCGTTTTTTTCGTTCATAATTTTCCTCCTTGTTTTGCGAAGCAAAATCCGAACCCTTTGGTGAGGAGAGGAAATTGCCTCCTTGTTTTTCCGAAGGAAAATTGCCAACCCGCTGGTGAGCAGGGGAATTTTCCTCCTTAAAAAATGTGTAAAAATTATTTTCTGAGGTGAAACCTCAAACTAATTTATTATATCATGGTTCCTCTCTGAAAAACAATAAAAACATTCTTGAACCAGCCCAAGATTTCCGCTATACTGAAGCGGGTGGCTGGTTACAGCCAACGGAAAATGTCTTTTTAAGACAGGGAGAAAGGAAGTTATTATGGATATTATTTTAAAAATTTCCGAAGAACTTGGAATCAGAAAGAACCAGACAGAAGCAGCAGTAAAGCTGATCGATGAGGGGAACACAATCCCGTTTATCGCACGTTACAGGAAAGAGGTGACAGGTTCTTTAAATGATGAAGTGCTTCGTAATTTATATGAGCGCCTTACTTATCTGCGCAATTTAGAGGAGCGCAAGGAGACGGTATTAGGCAGCATCGAAGAGCAGGGAAAGCTGACGGAGGAGCTGAAAAAGCAGATTCTTGCAGCAGAGACGATGGTTGCGGTAGAAGATCTTTATCGTCCGTATAAGCCTAAGCGGAGAACAAGGGCGATAATCGCGAAAGAGAAAGGCTTAGAGCCGCTTGCCAATGTGATCGCCCTTCAGATGATCCACACGCCGCTTGAGGCAGAGGCGGAGAAATATGTGAATCCGGAGAAAGAGGTGCATTCCGCAGAGGAGGCGGTCGCAGGGGCGAAGGATATCCTGGCGGAGGCAGTTTCCGATGAGGCGGATTATAGGACGAAGATCAGGGATCTGACTGTAAAAAAAGGACATGTGACCTCAACTGCGAAGGATCCGGAGGCAGAGTCTGTTTACGAAATGTACTATGAATTCGATGAACCGGTGAACAAGCTGGCAGGACACCGCATTCTGGCGCTGAACCGAGGGGAGAATGAGAAGATCCTGAACGTGAAGGTGGAAGCACCGGAGGAGGAGATTCTGCGCTACCTCGAGCGGAAAGTGATCACGAAGGATAATCCGATGACAACACCGGTATTAAAAGAAGTTGTGGCAGATGCCTATGACAGGCTGATCGCACCGGCAATCGAGCGTGAGATCCGGAGCAGCCTGACCGAAATGGCAGAGGATGGAGCTATCCGGGTATTCGGCAAGAACTTAGAGCAGCTCCTTATGCAGCCTCCGATCGCAGGACAGGTTGTGCTCGGCTGGGATCCGGCGTTCCGTACCGGCTGCAAACTTGCAGTCGTAGACCCGACCGGAAAGGTGCTTGATACGACTGTCATCTACCCGACAGCGCCACAGAACAGGGTGGAGGAGGCGAAGGCAGTCTTAAAGAAGCTGATCGCGAAGTACCATATTACGTTAATCTCCCTTGGAAACGGAACAGCATCCAGAGAATCCGAGCAGATCATCGTAGATCTGTTAAGGGAGATCCCGGTGAAAGTACAGTATATCATTGTCAATGAAGCCGGTGCTTCGGTATACTCCGCAAGTAAACTTGCGACAGAGGAGTTTCCGAACTTTGATGTCGGACAGAGAAGCGCCACATCCATGGCAAGAAGATTACAGGATCCGCTGGCGGAGCTTGTAAAGATTGATCCGAAATCAATCGGAGTAGGACAGTATCAGCATGATATGAACCAGAAGAAGCTCACGGAAGCACTTGGAGGTGTCGTGGAAGACTGCGTAAACCGTGTCGGCGTGGATTTGAACACAGCGTCTGCATCGTTGTTGGAATACATTTCCGGTATCAGCAAGGCGATTGCAAAAAATATTGTTGTATACCGGGAGGAGAATGGCAGGTTTGAATCGCGCAGCCAACTGTTAAAAGTGGCAAAGCTCGGACCGAAGGCTTATGAACAGTGTGCCGGTTTCATGCGCATCACAGACGGGAAAAATCCGTTAGATGCCACAGGCGTACACCCGGAGAGCTACGATGCAACGAAAAAGCTTTTGACAAAGCTGGGATACACCTTAGACGATGTGAAGAACCGCAGCCTTGATGGAATTTCCAAAAAGATTTCAGATTATAAGAAGCTTGCAGCAGAGCTTGAGATCGGTGAAATCACGCTGCGTGATATTGTAAAGGAATTAGAAAAGCCGGCAAGGGATCCGCGTGAAGATATGCCAAAGCCGATCTTGCGAAGTGATGTCCTGGAAATGAAAGATCTGACACCGGGCATGATCTTAAAGGGAACGGTCCGGAATGTCATTGACTTTGGGGCATTTGTCGATATCGGCGTACATCAGGACGGACTTGTGCACATCTCCCAGATGAGCGATAAATTCATTAAACATCCGTTGGAGGTTGTGAGCGTTGGCGATATCGTGGAAGTGAAAGTCATGAGTGTGGATCTGAAGAAACAGCGGATCCAGCTGACAATGAAGCTGAATGGATAAATTTTTTCAGAAACGGGTATTGACAATTCCAAAGTGAATGCATACAATAATCGTGTAAAAAGAATAAGGAATTCTTCGGGGCAGGGTGATACAGCAATGTAGATTCCCGACCGACGGTGATTCTGATCTTCTGAACGGAAGAGCAGACAGTCCGTGACCTGCGAGAGCAGCTGATCCGGTGTGAATCCGGAACCGACAGTATAGTCTGGATGAGAGAAGAAGACGTATGTAGTATGACATATGTTCCATATAGGATCAGAAAGTTTTGTGACAGGAACTTTTAGAATTCTGAATAATTTGCCCCGGATATTTTTATCCGGGGCTTTTTGCATGAAATATTTGCATCATAAGGCGCCAGAAGATACAAATTTTTGTGTAAGCAACCTCGAATTCCGAACTTTTCACATAATATTAGCAGATCATCGTGTTCAATCCTCACAAGGTAAATAAGAGTTTTGCAATGATCTGCGGAATCAGAAAAAGGAGACGAGTGACTATGAGTACACAGACAGCAACAGCAAACAAAACGAAAACAGAGAAAGTAAATATCAGATACTTAACCGTGACAGCCATGCTCTCAGCCGTGGCATACATCCTGATGTTTTTGGATTTTTCCGTCCCATTCATGCCGGCATTTATTAAGATGGATCTCTCCGAACTCCCGGCACTGATCGGAACTTTCGCTATGGGACCGGTGTGCGGCGTTATCGTATGCCTGATCAAGAATGTGCTGCATCTTTTTATCACGACAACGGGAGGTGTCGGTGAGCTTTCGAACTTCCTGCTCGGTGCAGCTTTCGTACTTCCGGCAGGTCTGATCTATAAATATAGAAAGAACCGGAAAACTGCGTTGATTGGATCCTTAGTCGGAGCTATTTTCATGGGACTGTTTTCCGTTGTATCGAACTACTTCCTGGTATATCCGGTTTACTACAACTTTATGCCAAAGGACGTGATTTTAGCAGCTTATCAGGCAATCCTTCCATCTGTACAGAGTATTTTACAGTGTCTGGTTTTCTTTAATATGCCATTTACCATTGTAAAAGGACTGTTTTCCGTTGTGATCACATTCCTCACCTACAAGCATATTTCCCCGATTTTAAAAGGAAGCCGCAATTAAGCAGAGGTCATAGTAAAAGAAGCGAAGAGAAGCAATCGCAAAGAACTTGCGAGAGCTTCTTTTCTTTTTTGGGAAAAAATGCTATACTGCTTCTGTTATCATAGAGAAAACAAGCGCAGATCCCGTAAAGGGCAGCTGTATCAGGACGCAGGAGGAAGTATGAGCACAGAATTTGACATAAAGTTAGAACCAAAGGATATGTACCGCTTTAATATGTACCAGACATATACCGGATTCCATGGCTGGTTTTCCATTTTTATTTCTATCGTGATCTTTGTGGTCGCAGGTGTGACTTGCGGAGGAATCGAGACTTCGTACACTGTTTTGTATGTAATCTTCGGAATAGTATTCCTTTTTTACATGCCGGTGACGCTGTATCTTCGCTCCGGGCATGCGATTGCCGCATCGAAGGTGCTGCAGGGAACACTTCACTATCATGTGGATGAAAAAGGAATTGCTGTGTCACAGGGAGAGGAGAACGCCCTCCTGCCTTGGAATCAGATTTATAAAATGGTAGCAACAAAACATAATGTGTTAGTATACAGCAACCGGACGAATGCCTACGTCATCCCGAGAGAACAGCTTGGGGATGCCTATGGAGCATTAACGCAGCTGGCAAAGGCACAGCTGCCGGATTACCGCGTGCGCATGAAAGGATAGAAGAGATGAAAGAGACAGTAATCGAAACATTTTCCCCGGAAGAAACCCACGCCCTTGGAAAAAAGATCGGGCAGCAGGCGAAGCCGGGGGATGTCTATACGCTGATCGGAGACCTTGGGGTCGGAAAAACCGTTTTCACCCAGGGGATCGCAGAGGGGCTTGGAATCACAGAGCCAATTTGCAGCCCGACTTTTACGATTGTACAGATTTACGAGGAAGGGCGCATGCCATTCTATCATTTTGATGTCTATCGGATCGGGGATATTGAGGAGATGGATGAGATCGGCTATGAGGATTATTTCTATGGAAATGGTCTGTGTATGATCGAGTGGGCGAACCTGATTGAGGAGATTCTGCCGAAGACACGGCATGATATTTCCATTGAAAAAGATCTGGAAAAGGGATTCGACTACAGAAAGATCACAATCCGGGAACAGGAATAAGAGAAAGGTGTGGTGACACAATGAAAATATTAGGAATTGACAGCTCAGGACTTGTTGCGAGCGTTGCAATTGTAGAGGATAACGACCTGAAAGGGGAGTATACCGTTAATTATAAGAAGACACATTCCCAGACACTTCTTCCGATGTTAGATGAAGTGGCGAAGATGATTGAGCTGGATCTGAATACGATTGATGCAATCGCAGTTTCCGGTGGACCGGGATCTTTTACCGGGTTAAGGATTGGTTCTGCCACAGCGAAGGGATTGGGGCTTGCGTTAAAGAAACCGCTGATCCATATCCCGACGGTGGATGCACTTGCCTACAATCTTGTGGGACACCGTGATCTTGTTTGCCCTTTAATGGATGCGAGACGGAACCAGACTTATACGGGACTTTACCGGTTTGATGGAAATGAGATGCAGATCGTGAAGGAGCAGAGTGCCGTCGGGATCGATGAGATTGTGGATGTTATTAATGAGACAGGGAAAGCGGTTGTATTCCTTGGGGATGGAGTGGCTGTCTTTGCAGATTATATGAAGGAACACTGTAAGGTACCGTATACCTTTGCACCGGCGCATGTGAACAAGCAGCGTGCAGGTGCCGTGGCAGCACTTGGCATGATTTATTATGCAAAAGGACAGACAGAGACTGCAGAAGAGCACAGACCGGATTACCTGCGGCTCTCCCAGGCAGAACGTGAGCGCTTAGAGGGGGAGAAGAAGCAATGATAGAGATCCGGAACATGATGCCGGGGGATGTTGCAGCTGTTGCGCGGATCGAACAGGAGATTTTTTCCCAGCCGTGGAGCGAGAAGGGGTTTCTGGATGCGATTAATTTAGGGGATACCGTATTCCTTGTGGCAGAACAGCAGGGACAGATCGTCGGCTATATCGGCATGTATTTTTCCATGGACGAAGGAGAAATTACAAACGTAGCTGTTTTGCGGGTACAGAGAAACCATGGCGTAGGCGGACTTTTGCTTGACGAACTCCTGCGGATTGCAGGACAGAAAGGAATAGCAAAAATCGTGCTTGAAGTGCGCGCTTCGAATGACAGTGCGATCCGCCTGTATGAGAGAAAAGGGTTTCAGAAGGTCGGGGTACGGAAGGGATTCTATGAGTTTCCGAAGGAAGATGCCGACATTATGATTTATGGACAGTAGAAAAGATAGAAAAGGAGAAATCCATGTTAGACGTATGTCTTTTAGGAACAGCGGGGATGATGCCGCTTCCGCACCGGTGGCTGACAGCCGCCATGATGCGGTTCAATGGCAGTAATCTCTTAATTGACTGCGGGGAAGGAACACAGATCGCAGTTAAGGAAAAAGGATGGACATTTAAACCGATCGATGCGATCTGCTTCACCCATTACCACGCAGACCATATCAGCGGGCTTCCGGGGCTTTTGCTCACGATGGGAAATGCAGAGCGCACCGAACCGCTTACCATGATCGGACCGAAAGGGCTTGAAAAAGTGGTGGGGGCACTGCGTACAATTGCGCCGGAGCTTCCATTTGAGATAAAATACAGGGAATTGACAGAGCCGGAGGAATGGATTGAGATCAACGGATATCATATTCATGCTTTCCGCGTGAACCACAACATTACCTGCTATGGCTACAGTGTGGAAATCAAGCGGGCAGGGCGTTTTGATGTTGAGAAAGCGCGGGAGAATGGTATCCCGCAGAGGTTCTGGAACCCATTACAGAAAGGGCAGACGGTTCATACGGAAGATGGGCATACCTACACACCGGATATGGTGTTAGGACATGCGAGAAAAGGAATCAAGGTGACTTACTGTACCGATTCGAGACCGACCGAGTCGATCGTGAGAGCAGCAGAGGGATCCGATTTGTTTATCTGCGAGGGCATGTATGCGGAGAAAGAGAAGTTAGCGAAGGCGAGACAGTACAAACATATGACGTTCTATGAGGCGGCAGATATGGCAAAGCGCGCCGGAGTGAAAGAAATGTGGCTGACGCATTTTTCCCCGTCGCTGGTACACGCGGAGGACTACATGCCGGAGGTGAAGAAGATTTTCCCGGAGGCATCCCTCGGAAAAGACGGCAGAAGCGTCGAGCTTTTATTTGACGAGAATGAATAACAGATGCAGATTGCAGGGAGGAAGAAGAGACAATGCAGAATGCAGAGAAAGAGATAAAAATACTGGCGATCGAGAGCTCCTGCGATGAGACAGCAGCGGCGGTTGTTGTGAATGGCAGGGATGTGAGGAGCAATGTCATTTCCTCACAGATCGCATTGCATACTTTATATGGTGGGGTTGTTCCGGAGATTGCTTCCAGAAAGCACATTGAAAAGATCAACCAGGTTGTGGAACAGGCATTGACAGATGCCAATGTGACGTTAGACGATATCGATGCAATCGGCGTGACTTACGGACCTGGGCTTGTAGGGGCCCTTTTGGTAGGCGTTGCCGAGGCAAAGGCGATCAGCTATGCAAAGAATATCCCGCTTGTGGGCGTCCATCATATTGAAGGACACATCAGTGCCAATTATATAGAAAATAAAGAACTGGAACCACCATTCTTATGTCTGGTTGTTTCCGGTGGACATACGCACCTTGTGCGTGTGGTTGACTATGGAAAATATGAGATCCTCGGAAGAACAAGGGATGATGCAGCAGGGGAAGCTTTTGATAAAGTGGCAAGGGCGATCGGGCTCGGATACCCGGGTGGACCAAAGATTGAGAAAGTAGCACATGAGGGAAATCCGCATGCGATGGAGTTTCCGCGCGCCAAAATCGAGGACGGACCATATGATTTCAGCTTCAGCGGTTTGAAATCGGCTGTACTGAACTACATTAACGGCTGTAAGATGAAGGGAATCGAAGTTGTACAGGCAGATGTGGCGGCTTCCTTCCAGAAAGCGGTGACGGATGTACTTGTCGGCAATGCGATGAAAGCGATTGATGAGTTCGGGATGGATAAGTTTGCCATTGCAGGCGGTGTTGCATCCAATGGAACGCTCCGCGAGGCAATGCGTGAGGCGTGTGAGAAGAAAGGTGTGGCTTTTTATCATCCGTCACCGATTTTCTGCACGGATAATGCGGCGATGATCGGAGTGGCAGCCTACTATGATTTCCTTGCTGGAAAAAGAGACGGGCTTGATCTAAATGCAATCCCGAACTTAAAGCTCGGGGAGAGATAGGAAAGACTTTATGACAGAAACGGGGGATGGCAGATGAAAAAGGAAAGTGAAACATATACGGCAATCGTACTGGCAGCAGGCTCCGGGAAGAGAATGCAGACCAAGATACACAAACAATATCTGGATCTGCTCGGAAAACCGGTGCTATATTATGCCTTAAAGGCATTCGAGGACAGTGCTGTGGATGAGATTATTCTTGTGACCGGCAAGGGGGAAATCTCATACTGTCAGACAGAAATCGTGGACCGATATGGCTTCAAAAAGGTGACGCATATCGTAGAGGGAGGGAAAGAAAGGTATCATTCTGTATATGAAGGGCTGAAATGTGCGGCAGGGGCAGACTATGTGCTGATCCATGACGGTGCAAGACCTTTTATCAATGAGCAGATCTTACAGAGCGTGATGGAAAGCGTACGGGAAAATGGTGCATGTGTGACTGGTGTCCCGGTGAAGGATACGATCAAGATCGCGGACGGGGAAGGCTATGCGGTGGAGACGCCGGACAGAAACTATGTCTGGGCAGTCCAGACCCCGCAGGCGTTTTCCTGTGGACTTATCACGGATGCCTACACGAAGTTGATGGCAGCAGAGAACCCGACTGTGACAGATGACGCGATGGTGCTCGAGAAGATGACCGGGAAAAAAGTGAAGTTAGTTCCTGGAAGCTACCGGAACATCAAAATCACAACCCCGGAAGATCTGATCGTTGCGGAGGCGTATTTAAGGCATCCACAAGAAAAATGAAAAAATATGCAAAAAGTTGTTGACAGAAGACATTATGGATGGTAGAATAACTTCTGCACTGATTCGAGTGCGAAGCACGGAGAGGTATCGAAGTGGTCATAACGAGGCGGTCTTGAAAACCGTTTGTCCGCAAGGGCACATGGGTTCGAATCCCATCCTCTCCGCTCATCAATGCACAATTGAATTTGACACATTGATGGCAAATGAATAATGATAAACAATTCGGAGAAGTACCCAAGCTGGCCGAAGGGACACCCCTGGAAAGGGTGCAGGTCGTTAACAGCGGCGCGAGGGTTCAAATCCCTCCTTCTCCGCTCGGTTCGAAAGAACTGAAAAAGAAAAATAAAAAAGTTGTTGACAAACACTTGAAGATGTGATAACATATCAGAGTT
>CAKRFH010000103.1:0-10317 GCA_934320555.1 uncultured Roseburia sp. | reverse complement strand
CATGTGCATGCCAGCTACACTGCGATTCTGGAACAGATTCAGGGGCTGCGGCTGCCGGAAGCTGTCAAAAAGAACGCGGCTGCTGTCTATGAGCTGATTGGAAATGCCGAAGCTAAAGTACACAACTCCACCTTAGAGCAGATCCATTTCCACGAAGTTGGCACCCTCGATGCCCTCGCGGATGTATGCGGTGTGTCCCTCCTTCTCTACCTGATCGCCCCGGAGAAGATCTACGCCTCCCCGGTACACGTTGGAAGCGGTTTTGTAAAATGTGCCCACGGTGTCCTCCCGGTTCCGGCTCCTGCCACCGCAGAACTGTTAAAAGGCATTCCGTTCTACAGTGGCTCGGTAACAGGCGAGCTCTTAACCCCTACCGGTGCTGCCCTTTTAAAACATTTCGTGGAAAAATTCCAGCCGATGCCTGCCATGACGCTCTCTCAGATCGGTTACGGAATGGGTCAGAAAGATTTCGAGATTGCCAACTGCGTCCGCGCTTTTCTCGGTGATCTCGATGTACCTGCCGATACACAGACTTCTTCTGCTGCAGCCACCCCGGATTCTTCCACAGAACAGCATGTATTCGGCTGCGATGACCGGATTTTAGGTCTTTCCTGCAATCTCGATGATATGACAGGGGAATCGATCGGCTTTGCCGTGGAGGCGCTCTTAGACGCAGGCGCCCTTGACGTCTACACGCTCCCGATCCAGATGAAAAAAGGAAGACCGGGCACGCTCTTCACCTGCCTGTGTGAGGCAGCCGACAAAGAGAAGTTCACCAAACTGATTTTCCGCTACACAACTACCCGGGGACTCCGCTACACGACCTATGAGCGCGCCAAGCTGACCTCCACCTTCGAGACCGTCTCCACTCCATCCGGTGATATCCGCATCAAAAAAAGTACCGGATATGACACGGTACATGAGAAAGCCGAATTTGAAGATGTACGCGCGATCGCCAAAAAAGAAGGTCTTACATTAGATGAAGTGTTACGCCAGATATCCCGGTAATGACACATTTTCCCATAAAAAAGGAGCTGGCAAATCTGCCAGCTCCTTTTTTCAAAGTGTTCCTGTTACTGCCCGTCATAACTGTGCTCTGCTTCCCTCACTGCATGCACCACAAACCGGTTTCCGGTCGTGGAACAGGTCGAAAGCGTGATCACCTTGTCATCCTTCGTCACAGATACCCCTGTATCATAATAAGATTTCCGGTACATTGTGTCGATAAACTGCCCGAATGTGTCATCCGGTGCAAAACCGACCGTATACACATCATCTAACTCCGGCACATCGCAATATGCAAAAATATGATACCGGTATGCCATATCTGCCGTATAAATCGTGAAATACTGATTCTCCTGATAAAAATCTTCCGTCTTATACTTCTTCAGGCTTCCGAACATACTTAAATTCTTCATATTATGTCCGTAAAGAATCGTATGACAGTCATCAAAATCCGGTGTATTCAAGCCTTCCATGAAAATGCATCCGGCAATCGTACTGTTTCCGTATATATCCGTGCGCAGATACTTCTCATCATCACCGGAATATAAGACCGGATAACTGAGCTGATCAATATTGTCAAAACGGATCCACCCGATAATATCCGAATTAACCTGCTGCATTGCCCCCACATGCACCTTCACATCCTCATACCACCACGTATCGTCCTCCTCGTTCATGACCACTTCCGCCGTCACATCCGGAACCGTCACATACTCCTCATTTAACGCATCATACGTGTCATTCGACTTCTTATAATTCAACAGGTTCGGGATCAGCATCGCAAGCGACACACAAATCAAAATAACCCCGACCATTAAAAGGATCAGGGTTGACAGGTTGTTCATCTTCTTTTTCATGTCAGTTCCTCTTATTCTTCATCTTGTCTGCGGCAGTCCAGAACACGATCACAAGGAGAAACAGTCCTGCAATTACAGCCATCCCGGCTCTTGAATTCATAAATGCCGATATCGGTGCAATATTCGGAATGCAAAATACCGGTTTGCCGATCAGCCGGTCAAAAGATACCGGTTCAGCATCCACCAGCTCGTTCGCATCTCCTTTTGTCAGAAACATCCGCTCCGCTTCCTTGATCTCTACCACACGGTGTGTCATCACAGTTGTCGTGTCACTTCCAAGCATATATGTGATCACGTCCCCGGTCTGTACCTCATCCGCGGAAGCGTCTGCCACATAGACCACGCTGCCAACCGGATAAGCCGGTTCCATACTTCCTGTCTCCACGCCGTACAGCCGTAATCCAAAAAGCTTCGGTATTGTAAACGGGATACAGATGAGAATCAGTAAAATCATCGCCACAATGCCGGTGATATTCATAATTTGTGCCGCATTCTTTTTCATTATACTTCTTTCCCGCCTTCTTCACAATCTTTTTCTGTGGACACAACGGAGTCGATCAATTTGATGAGTTCTAAGGCACTTCTGAAATTTTTCTGTTTTTTTCCTTCCACCCAGGATACCGTCCCCTGCCAGGTATGGTTCTCCTGACTCCGGATCGTGATAACGAAATTCTGGTTGCCACTCTTTGCCGTCTTTTTTTCCATGAACTACTCTGCCTTTCCTGTATGCGACAGTCCGGCTTTCGCAGCCCTGTCTGTCCTGTCACGGGTAAACCTGTTCATTTCTCTTTGATGAAATAAGCAGACTCCATAGCTTTCTATGAAAGTCTGCTTATTGTTACTTTTAGGTTAATAGAAAGATGTTATGGGTTTGGGTGCTTTCTATTTCTTATGGTTTCAAACTCTTATTTAAATGTTGCTTCTGCCAAAGCCTTTCCCTGCGTTAACCCTGTTGCCTGAACTGCACATGCGGAAATCTTAATTGGTTTAAATTCTGTTCCGCTTGCTAAATCTTTTGAAACTTTAACACTATTAAAAATTGTAGAGTGTGTTACAGTCTCACTTGTCGGAATAATATTCTTTGTTGCATATACAACATAATCTATTTTACTGTCAATCTGGTTTGCTTTTTTATATGCATCTGTTACATCTTCCCACTCATTTACATTATATTCAATAGAAAGATCCTCATTTGCATTTTCAATTTTTGCAAATACCCAACAGTCTTCAGAGTTAGCTGCAATATGTACAGTAGGATCCTTTAATAATTCTTCTCCAGCAACAAGCTTTGTATATTCCTGTTCTGTCTTCGTCCAAACGTTTGAACCGTCTACGTCTTTCAGATATTTTCCATTTTCATCACGTGTTACTTCAGACTCTGTCAGACCAGCACCCATGCTTTCATCAAACTGTACCTTACCAACTGTAAATGTGTTTTTAACAACATTTGTCTCTGATGTCAAGTAAGCAAATGTGCTACCAACACCGATTGCTCCAATCAATGCGACTGCTCCAAGAGTTGTTAATAATTTTGTTTTTTTCATAATTTTGATCTCCTTTTCCTTTATTTTTTTGATCTTTTTATGTACTGCTTTATCTTATGTACTTATACTATCATCGGCTCGTCACATGATGGTCACACAGAAAAGGTTTCTTTTAAAATTATGAAAAAACTACAGATTTTTATTTCTTTCTGGCTAACTCTTCCATATAAAGTTCTGCAAGATAAGACGGTCCATTCCACCAAAGCTTTGTGCTTGAATCATACAATGCCCTTCCTTCTTAGAGTGCAAAAAATCTTTCAAAACATCCTTAGAATCCAGACCAGTCTCTTCTGCAATTTCTTCTACTGTCATCGTAATAAGAAGATCAATCGTGAAATCCATTTTTTCTTTCGAGATCATTTTTTCAGACATATCTTCTCTCCTCCGATAAAATTCAAGCATTCAATTGCTCTGGATGTTTTGAGGAAATCAATTTGAATACGGAAATATATCCATAACTCTGGCTTGTTTCAAGGGTTCCCGATGCCAATGCTTTTACAATAGAAGTTTTAACAAAGCTCTCTGCCTGTTCTCTGGATGTAGTCAGATAAAATCCCTGTCCGAAATCCTTCTTCTTTGCACATTTAGACAAATCCGGCTCACTTACTTCACAGTAACTTCCATGATAAAGAATCAATCCATCTTCCATTTCAGGCATGAACCTTTACCCCCTTTTTTTCAAGATATTCTGCGACCTCTTCAAGTACCACATCATCACCTTCGCAATGAAATATACCATAACACTTTTCAATATATTCGAGTACAGCCGCCTTGCTAAATATATCAACAATTTTATCAACTGGCAGCTTCCATTCTTCCGAAGCAAGCCTGATAATTCTTGTCTGCATAAACGTTATTTCTTCCTTCTCACTCATTTAAAAAGCTCCTCTTTTCCTACATGCTATTCTTTATCAACGGATGTTCACCGGACATCCTGTACCTTTCTCAGATTCTTAAAATACTTTCCACCATCAGCTAATGCCTAATAATGTATATCTTCTGCATCCTTTTGACGAAAATCTTCTATAAAGCAGGTTGTTTACGTTTTTCAAGTATTTCTCTTACTTCTTTTTTGTCCCTCTTTACAATAAAAGCAATTTCTTCTTCTGAATACCCTCTCTGGTACATTCTCACCATAATTTCAGCCTGTTCCTCTAATTTTCCCTCGATCTTGCCCTCAATTTTGCCTTCAATCTTGCCTTCAATCTTTCCTTCAATCTTGCCTTCGCTTCTTCCCGCAGCGCGTCCAATCTCGATTCCCTTTTCTTCAATCTTCTCGCTCAGATTGCACATAATATTCACATCCTCCCTGAAATCTTCAAACCAGAATTTCATTGAACATATTAGATTATTTTATCGGATATCTCCCGAAAGAATTGCTCTCACCTCATCTTCGTCTTTATCTAAAATATAAGCTATCTTATCTTCTGAAAAACCTTTCTGATGCATTTTAATAACTGTTTCAATTTGATTCTCTAATTTTCCTTCTTGCTTTGCCTTTTCCTCAATCTTCTCACTCAAATTGCACATAGTATTCACATCCTCTCTAAATTTTTCTCTGTTGGAATTTCATTAAATATTTCAAATTATTTGGATAGTTATACTGTTTACTATATTTTTAAATATATTTAAATTTCATATTATACGAAGAGCCGCAACATTGTCGCAGCTCCTCATTTCTATCTGGTGCATTCACTTTTCTTAAGTATTTCTCTCACTTCAGTTTCATCTCTCTTCGTAATTAAAGCGATCTCTTTCTCTGAATACCCTCTCTGATACATGCTCATCATCATTTGAATTTCAGCCTCTAGTTTGCCTTCCATTTTCCCTTTTTCCTCAATCTTCTCGCTCAAATTGCACATAATATTCACATCCTCCCTGAAATCTTCTTCCATTGGAATCTCATATTCTTTTTCAATAATATTAAACTTCTCGTTCCTTGCAAGTTCCTGCGACAATAATGCTCCCAGCAGGCGATGCAGTTCATACCTCTCACTGCGCTCCGGAAGTTCGTTCGCTACTCCAATCATAATAATGTTAAGCAGATTTAGGTTGCCCTTCCACTCATAGTAACCAATCAGGTCTTCCTTTGTCAAATGAATATGGCTCATGCTGTTCTCCTTCATATTCATACAAACCCAGATCGAATATACCTGCCGAATATCATTATAATTATTATTTTTGAAATCACGCTCTTTCTGGGACGAAATCAGTCTGCTCACATAGAAGATTGCACGGTTTAAAATATCGTACTTTTCCGGCTCGTCCTTCTGGGCTTCAATATTGATAATCATCTGGGATAGTCCATTCCTCATACGCACATAAAAAACAATATCAAACCGTATGAGCCCCTCTCCGATCTCCTCATTTTCCGTATTAAACTCTATGATTCTCTGTCCGTGCTTCTTACCTTCCTTATTTGTGAGCCCCGGTTCTATCGGCACTGTACTAATATAGGGTTCTCCCTCTATCAGCTTCACCACTTCACGCGGATCCATACTCTGAAATTCATCTACTGTCTTCACCAGAATGTGTGCCAGAATCATTTTATGCCCCAACAGGCGCTTGGCTCTTGCATCATATTGTGCCTTGGCTTCTGCCGCTTCCAATGCATTCTTCATTTCCGTATTCAATTTTTCCTCCTGTACAGGAGGATTTTTCAGATACCTCCTGCTTCTAAATTGTTCATCATGGATTTAAAAGCATAGATTTCTGAAATGATTTTCTTGAATAACTTGATGGCTATGTTGCTTGCCGTAGATTTTAAATATATGCTTTTTCTTTATACTAGCATACCTGCTTGTTCTTTACAATCGTTTTCTTTATTGTTAATATAATTTTTATATATTACAAAGAGCTATGACATTCCCACAGCTCATCCCAAGCTTTAATTATCAAAAAACAAGAAGCCACGACACTATCGCAGCTCCTTGCACATTTTACGTATTACTTTTCGTTTTCTTTTTTCTTCTCTTCTTTTTCTTTCTTATCCTCTTCCAGAATATCCGGAATAAAGTTCAGAAGGATCACTACCACAAGAACGCCACAGATCGCTGCAATTCCAAGTGGAGTTTTGGAATATATGGAAATGTATCCGAGATATGGAACATTGAACGCATAGATTCCTAAAATATTGTCATAGGATACCGGTGAAGCATCTTCCGCATCGTTGGCATCACCTTTTGTCGTCACAACCTCATTATCGGCATCAATTACGACAATTCGATGTGTTACAAGGGTATCTGCTGAAATCTGATACGTGATAACGGTTCCGACATCAATTTCATCCGGATCGAATGGTTTATCAATGACAACCGCTCCAACGTGGATGTTTGGTTCCATACTGCCGCTTAGTACTGCATACTGTCCATACCCGATGATTTTCGGTACAAACAGCAGTGCTGCGATTGCTGCGAGGATGATCAGTACAATGACTGATAATACATTACATATTTTCTTTAGCATCTTTATTCTGTCCTTTGTTTTGTAATTATTCTGTTACTGACCTGCATCATATGCCTGCCAGATCCTTGCAGCATTATCTGCATTGTACTTACCATTTTCGTCATAAGCACTGATCGATTTTCCACCTGCCAGATGTACCGTTGCCTGAACTGCTTCCTGGTATACGGTAATTGTGAAATTGTCTTTAAACCCATCCGGAATTGTGTACTTTGTAAACAAATACGGAGTTGCATAATACTCGTTTTCTGTTGGAGCTTTCAGGATTCCTTTATAATACCAGAAACCATCCTCTTTCTTCTCAAACTTACTATCATTGTAGTCATCAATCGTAATTCTGCTGTTTTCCGGTGAAATCACAACTCTCATCCTTACAAGGCAATCATTCTTTCCTGTATTGACAACTCTTACCTTTTTCAGATAATTACTCGGATCCACATCCTCATTAATCTCCGTCTCAACACTACCGACTGTGAACGTATTCACTACTGTTCCGGAATTACTTTTCAAATAAGCAAGCGTTCCGACTGTCGATGTCACCATAATTGCGACTCCAAGTGCGAGGGCAAAAATTATTTTTTTTGATTTCAAAATATTCATCTTCACTTTCTACACTCCTTTCGCAATTATTGGTTTTGGTTTTCTACAATTTGGGCATTTTTTAATTTATCAGTTCCAGATAATTTATTCGGTGTAACTTGCCAGCCATTTTCTCCATGGGTGTATTCATTTACCACAACATCTGTATCCGAGAAATTGTCCTGTTTTGTTAATTTGTTTTTGAAAGTAACGGCTGCATCTATATTTGTAATTGTTACTGTCTGACTCTTACCAGGTGTATCTGCTTTATACCTCATTGTATCTAATTCTTCTACGGTATACTCGCCTGCAGGAAGCTTCTCAATTGTAACAGTAAGCCCGTTCGTCTCTCCATATCCAACTTCAGATACCTTCGTGAATCTGACCGTTCTGTAATATACAGCGCCTGTTTCCTTACTTGTCACCTTAAAAGTAAATACCGGATCGCCATAGCTGAAATCTGCCGTATCAATTTTTTTGGTAATTGTCAAATTATATCTGGCCAAGTTATTATAAATCACATTATCTTGTACAGGTGTTATGCCATCTGAATCATATAGCTGACTGCTTACCTCTCCCGTTGACTTGTTATGTGTTACTTTCACCTTCCATGTTTTATCAGATACCACATATCCTTCCGGTGCCTGTGTTTCGCGGAGTGTATACGTTGCATCAGCTTTTAACCCGCTAAAGGCTAATGTTCCATCCTCCAACGAAGTATCTGTATAAATTTCATTCGAATTGGCATCATTTGTCAATGTAAATGTTGCACCTGGTAAAGCTTCGTCTGTATCCTTCGATTTTTTTGTGAGTATGATTCCACCCGTCAACTCGTTGATATTAATCACATTGGCATTAGGAAGTGTAAACTCCATTTGGCAGTTACTTGCATAACCACCACGTTCCATATAAAGAACGGTCAACGTATGTTTCTGGTTTCTCTGGTTTTTCGGATCCTCCTTTATATTATATCTATCAAGGCCTAAATGTTTCCAAATATCTACTTCTCCTTGTAATGCCTCATGAATACCTCCAAGATCTAATGCAATCTTGCCATCAATAAGTACCCATAAATCATCGTCGCCTGTAAATTTATATGTCATATCTCCTACATAATCACCAATTGTAAATTCCACATCATAACGCATTCCAAAGTAAAAATTATGATCATCACTATCTCCCTTATCGTTGTGAACTCTGGATGCAGCGTTATCCAATGGGAAAAAAGAGTTTCCTGCATCTGCAACTTTATCGCCCTTCGGATCATATACAGACTGCAATTTATAAGTATCTCCCTTTTGTTCAAAAGACAATTTATAATCATTCAAAACTGTTTTTCCCTTTTTAGCATCTAAAGAAAAAACTCCCGGTTCATAAACACTAAATATTACATTTTTATAGTCATCACTTAATCCCGTAACAATTCCTGTTTTTTTTGCTCCATCTCCTGTTCCTGCATCATACTTATTTATCTCTTTACCACCAAGCCAAGTATAATATTGATTTCTTATAAAATTTTGACCATATGTTCCAACAGCAAATCTGTGGTCTGGTTTAGATTTTTTTGGATAATTGTCCTTTGTATTTATACTGTCACCAGGCTTCATCAACGCTCCATCCCACGGTTGGACTACATAATCAAAAAATGTAACAGCTCCTTCCTTATTACCTTCCTTTTCACTATATATAACTGTTATAGTAGCATTGCTATTTACTTTTATTTCATTACCAGTTGAAATACTTCCATTATCAATGCGAATTTCTCGCACATCCCAGTTTGTAGCTTTTTTCAAATCACCTCTATAAATTGAATTTGCATCAATTGGAATTTTTTCACTTGCATATATTTCACGCCAGTTTGTATCGCGATGTTCTACTGTAATCTCAACATTGCTATTCCCAGTATTAGAAAGTATTACTTCTGCATTATTCACATACATCGATGCTGCCGCATATGCAGCGATCAGATTCTCATCCGAATTTTCTGCGTCCATGACAGTCTCGGTACTCTTCGTCCCTTTCACAATCCCCGTACCCTTAACAGCTTCCGTGCTCTCCGTTGTCTCGGTGGTTTCTGTCGATTCAGTTGCTTCCGTAGTCTCTGTCGCTTCCGTAGATTCGGTACTCTCCGTAGCTTCAGTACTTTCCGTAGCTTCTGTGGTCTCAGTAACCTCGGTACTCTCGGTACTCTCGGTGCTTTCTGTTGTCTCCGTTTCTTTGACCTCTGTGGTTTCTGTCTCAGCGGCCGGCTTTGCCTCTGTGCTCTCCACAGCTTTCGTTGTCTCCGTAGACATTACGATTTCTGTATTCTCTGTTCCGGACGCATTGGTCACAGTGATATCTGTTGTCGCGATTGCCACGCATAATGCCAGCGCCAGAACTCTCTTCAAAACTTTCACAGATTTCATAATTTTCCTCCTTTAAAGCTCTTTCCCTCATCTATTGCGGAATATGTTTTATCATATTAACTATTTTCTTATTCAAATATAACAACCCACAGTCACACGTTGGTCACATCACTGTATTTTGGGAGAAAATTTATGTGACTTTTTTAAAAAGCTGTGCTCTGACTTAAAGAAAAGCTGCGGTATTTACCGCAGCTTTTCACACTTATGCTCTGTTCTTTCAACTCTTTATCTCGAGGTAATCAGATTGCTTGCCGTTTCTGTATCTACCCGCAAGGCTTCTGCAATCTTTTCTATGGTAAACCCCATATTCCGTAAAGAATCTGCCACCTGTCTTAACGTTTCCGCTCTTCCTTGTACTACTCCTTGCTCTACTCCTTGCGCTATTCCCTGATTGTGTCAAGTTAATGACAGATTTTTTCATATATTTTTTTCATCCTTAATACCATTTTCATAATGCATGCA
>CAKRFH010000102.1:0-10636 GCA_934320555.1 uncultured Roseburia sp. | reverse complement strand
TTTCTGTTTTGAACCTCTGGGCAAATGGTCACATAGCTGATGTAGCGCATCATCAGGAGGAACTGATCCGGATCACGGAAAGATAATATAGATTCCGGTAATAAAAAGCATTAGCCACACTTATGGAAGAAAAATTTTTCATTCCGATTCCGTGAAAAAGGTTGAAAAATGTAAATACATATGATAAACTCATTACAATTTAAACGGAGGTTGTGTGATAGCACATGACCTCCGGCAGAAAAGGTATGCTTCGGAGCGGATAGCAATATCCGGTTTGACTGCCCATATATAGCCTGTGCACATCGTATGGAACGATCTGTGCACGTCACAAGAAGGAAAAACGGAAACGTTTTTTTTTTTGGAAAAAAAAGAGGAAAGGACAGGGAAACAAATGAAAGCTTTTTTGATACTCGAAGATGGAAATGTATTTACAGGAACAAGTATTGGTTCCACAAGAGAAGTCATCAGTGAAATCGTATTTAACACATCGATGACCGGTTATCTGGAGGTTCTGACAGATCCGTCCTATGCAGGACAGGCAGTTGTCATGACATATCCATTAATCGGAAACTATGGAATCACACCGGATATGGAGTCAAAGAGGCCATGGCCGGACGGATATATCGTAAGAGAGTTATCCAGAATGCCGAGCAACTTCCGCTGTGAGGGAACCATCCAGGATTTCCTGACAAAGCATGACATTCCAGGTATCGCAGGAATCGACACCCGTGCGCTCACCAAGATCCTGCGCGAGAAGGGTACGATGAACGGAATGATCACAACAGATGAGAATTATAATATAGAAGAAATCATTCCGAGATTAAAAGCTTATACAACAGGAAATGTCGTAGACAAAGTAACCTGTGAAGAAAAACGAGTATTAAGCGGCTCCGGAAAACGTGTTGCACTCATGGATTTCGGCGCTAAGAACAACATTGCCCAGTCTTTAAATAAACGTGGATGTGAAGTGACCATTTACCCGGCGCACACAACCGCAGAAGAAATCTTAAGCACCAATCCGGATGGAATTATGTTGAGCAACGGCCCTGGAGACCCGAAGGAATGTACAGATATTATCAAAGAGATTAAGAAGCTGTATGATTCCGATACCCCTATTTTTGCCATCTGCTTAGGTCATCAGTTGATGGCACTTGCAACCGGTGCTGATACCCACAAAATGAAATACGGACACCGTGGAGGCAACCACCCGGTCAAAGACCTGAAAACAAACCGTGTATATATTTCCTCCCAGAACCATGGATATGTGGTAGATACCGATACGTTGGATCCTGCCATTGCAAAACCGGCATTTGTCAATGTCAACGATGGCACAAACGAGGGATTAGAGTACGTCGGAAAGAACATCTTCACCGTACAGTTCCACCCGGAAGCATGCCCTGGCCCACAGGATTCCGGTTATCTGTTTGACAGATTCATTGAGATGATGTCGTAACCCGTTCGGATAGAAAAATACAAATAAATTCGAGTATAAAGAGGAGAAATCGTATGCCAAGAAATAAAGACATTAAAAAAGTATTAGTAATTGGTTCCGGTCCGATCGTCATCGGACAGGCAGCAGAGTTCGACTATGCAGGTACACAGGCATGCCGTTCCCTGAAAGAAGAGGGCGTGGAAGTTGTTTTAGTGAACTCTAACCCGGCAACCATTATGACAGATAAAGAGATCGCAGATGAAGTATACATTGAGCCTCTGACCGTTCCGGTATTAGAGCAGATCATTGCAAAAGAGAGACCGGACAGTGTTCTTCCTACCTTAGGAGGACAGGCAGGCTTAAACCTTGGTATGGAATTGGCAGAGCAGGGTGTTCTGGACAAATATGGCGTGAAGCTGATCGGTACAACCGCAGAGACCATTTTCAAGGCAGAGGACCGTCAGGCGTTCAAAGATACCATGGAAAAAATCGGTGAGCCATGTGCAGCATCCCAGGTTGTCAACAACGTGCAGGATGGTATTAAGTTCACGAACACGATCGGATACCCAGTTGTTCTCCGTCCGGCTTTCACACTTGGAGGAAGCGGCGGTGGTATCGCACACAACGAGCAGGAATTAATAGATATTTTGACAAACGGTCTCCGTTTAAGCCGTGTCGGCGAAGTTTTAGTAGAGCGCTGCATCGCCGGATGGAAAGAGATCGAGTATGAGGTAATGCGTGACGCGAACGGCAACTGCATCACCGTATGTAACATGGAAAATATTGACCCGGTCGGTGTCCATACCGGTGACTCCATCGTAGTGGCACCTTCCCAGACATTAGGCGACAAAGAGTACCAGATGTTACGTACTTCTGCATTGAACATCATCTCCGAGTTAAATATTACCGGTGGATGTAATGTGCAGTACGCACTGAATCCGGATTCTTTTGAATACTGCGTCATCGAGGTAAACCCTCGTGTATCCCGTTCTTCTGCACTGGCATCTAAGGCAACCGGATACCCGATCGCAAAAGTTGCTGCAAAGATCGCTTTGGGATATACCTTAGACGAGATCAAGAATGCCATCACAGGAAAAACATATGCCAGCTTCGAGCCAATGCTTGACTACTGCGTTGTCAAGATCCCGAGACTGCCATTTGATAAGTTTATTACTGCAAAGAGAACCCTCACCACACAGATGAAGGCAACCGGTGAGGTTATGAGTATCTGCAACAACTTCGAAGGAGCTTTAATGAAAGCAATCCGTTCCTTAGAGCAGCATGTAGACAGCTTAATGTCTTATGATTTCACAGGTTTGTCAGATGCACAGTTAAGAGATCAGTTAAATGTGGTAGACGACAGAAGAATCTGGGTGATCGCAGAAGCATTACGCCGTCATTTCAGCTACGATGAGATCCATGCGATCTCCAAGATCGATAAATGGTTCATCGACAAGCTTGCCATCATCGTAGAGATGGAGGAGGCATTAAAGAACGAGCCTCTGACTGTCGAGTTATTAAAAGAGGCAAAACGGATCGAGTTCCCGGACAATGTGATCGCACAGCTCACCGGAAAAACAACCGAAGAGATTCACGATATGCGTTACGAGAACGGAATTGTTGCAGCATACAAGATGGTAGATACCTGTGCGGCTGAGTTTGAAGCAGCAACACCGTACTACTATTCCGTATTCGGAAGTGAAAATGAAGCGGAAGAGACCAACCCACAGAAAAAAGTGCTGGTATTAGGTTCCGGTCCAATCCGTATCGGACAGGGTATCGAGTTCGACTACTGCTCCGTACACAGCACCTGGGCATTTGCAAAGGAAGGCTGGGAGACTGTTATCGTCAACAACAATCCGGAGACTGTTTCCACAGACTTTGATATTGCGGACAAGCTGTATTTCGAGCCATTGACACCGGAAGATGTAGAGGCGATCGTTAAGATCGAGAAACCGGATGGTGCAGTTGTACAGTTCGGTGGACAGACCGCGATCAAGCTGACAGAGAGCCTGATGAAGATGGGCGTTAAGATTCTCGGAACAAAGGCAGAGGATGTTGATGCCGCAGAGGACCGTGAGTTATTCGATGAGATCTTAGAGAAGACACAGATCCCGAGAGCAGCCGGTGGAACCGTATTTACCGCAGAGGAAGCAAAAGAGGTTGCAAACCGTCTCGGATATCCTGTTTTAGTACGTCCTTCCTATGTACTTGGCGGACAGGGTATGAAGATTGCGTTCAACGATGAGGAGATTGAAGAGTTCATCGGAATCATCAACCGGATCGCGCAGGATCATCCGATCCTCGTTGATAAATACTTACAGGGAAAAGAGATCGAGGTCGATGCTGTATGCGATGGAACCGATATCCTGATTCCTGGTATTATGGAGCATATTGAGCGTACCGGTATCCATTCCGGAGACAGTATCTCGGTTTATCCGGCTCCGACCATCAGCGAACCGGTCAAGGAGATGATCGTAGAATACACGAAGCGTCTGGCTCAGGCACTTCACGTAATCGGTCTGATCAATATTCAGTTTATTGTTATGGATGAGCAGGTTTATGTCATCGAGGTAAATCCACGTTCTTCCAGAACAGTACCATATATCAGCAAGGTAACGGGTATTCCGATTGTTGACCTTGCAACAAAAGTCATCATCGGTGAGACAATCCGCGGCATGGGCTATGAGCCGGGACTTGCTCCAACCGCTGACTATATTGCAATCAAGATGCCGGTATTCTCCTTCGAGAAGCTCCGTGGAGCAGAAATCTCCTTAGGACCTGAGATGAAATCTACCGGTGAGTGTCTTGGTATTGCGAAGACCTTCAATGAAGCGTTATACAAAGCATTCTTGGGTGCAGGTGTACAGCTTCCGAAGTATAAGCAGATGATTATGACGGTGAAGGATGCAGATAAGCCGGAGGCAGTCGGTGTTGCAAAGAGATTTGAGGCACTTGGCTACAAGATTTACGCAACCAGAAGCACAGCAAAGTATTTACAGGAGCATGGTGTGAATGCACTCCGTGTCAATAAGATCACACAGGAGTCCCCGAACGTCATGGATCTGATCCTTGGACACAAGATCGACCTTGTGATCGACACACCGACACAGGGTAACGGAGACAAGAACCGCGATGGATTCTTAATCCGTCGTAATGCGATTGAGACAGGTGTGTACTGTATTACTGCAATGGATACGGCAAATGCACTGGCACGCAGCTTAGAGACTGCTACGGATGTGCTGACACCGATCGATATTGCTACTGTTAAGAACTTATAAAAAAATTAGAGTTATGCGACGAAGGGACGCTGCCGATCGGTAGGCAGTGTCAGCCGAAAGAGAGCGGTACTTCCTCCGAAATTCCATTACGCCGGGAACTCCGATGAGCCCCTGAGCGGACGATTCTCTCAGCAAAGGCTTCGAGAATCATCCAGGGTCTCATCTCCGTGGCGTAGAGGATATTTCTCCGGAAGTACCGCTCTCTTTCGGCATGCGGAAGGTGTTGACCGGCAGCTGGAAACATAACTTTATAAGTAAGGAGAAACCGTTCTTTTGGTACTGTATAGTATGGGAGGGCGGTTTCTTTCATTTCCTGGCGATAACAGAAGTAGCAAAAAAGATGAAGCATTGGCAAATTCGTTAAGAATGCAGGCTGTGTACAGGGAGTGATTGGCACTTTACAATGGATCAAAAATTTGATAGATTTGGAAAGTAGAGATGTGCAGGGAGGGTTTCGGATGAAGAAGTATGATGACGAATTTGAATCTATCAATAAAGAACCAGCCGACTACCGTTTTATTGTGCCGATTTTAATCGTAGTTGTGCTGTTAGCAGGCATTATTGGATTTCTGGTATATTCCGGGCACAGGGGGAAGAAGGACGATGGAGCGAAGCAGACCGGGAGCGCAGTGGAAGCGACGGAGGAAGGATGGGATGACGCTAAAGAGGCAGGAACGGAGACTGCGGATGGAGAAGATCCGCAGGGCGCGGTAGAGACAGCAAATGGCACGAGTGTGGATGTCGTAGAGATTCTTAAGGAATCGGATGCTGCAGAATCAGATAAGATCACGCTTGGAATAGATGTGGCGCGTTATCAGGGGACGATTGACTGGAGTCAGGTGGCGGCGTCCGGTGTGCAGTTTGCCATGATAAGGGCGGGTTACCGGACATTGAAGACAGGTGAGATCACGGCGGACTCCAATGCAAAGTATAATATGCAGGAGGCGCAGGCGAATGGCATTCAGGTGGGCGTTTATTTCTTTTCCACGGCAGTGACCGAGGAGGAAGCCATAGAGGAAGCAGACTGGACGGCAGATTATATTTCACAGTACCAGATCACATATCCGGTTGCATTCAATTGTGAAGGCTTTGACAATGCAGAGAGCAGACAGTACAACCTTACGAATGCGGAGCGCACGGACCTTGCAATTGCTTTTATGAAGGAAATTTATAACAGAGGCTATACCCCGATGTTTTATGCGCCGAAGAATGAGTTGGAGGCGGAGAGCAAGTGGGAGACCGGACGGATTGAAAATAGCTTTAAAGTCTGGGTGGCACAGTATCTGATGGCACCTTACCCGCAGACGGAGAAACCGGAATATACGGGA
Source organism: uncultured Roseburia sp. (assembly GCA_934320555.1). Lineage (GTDB taxonomy): Bacteria > Bacillota > Clostridia > Lachnospirales > Lachnospiraceae > Roseburia. The sequence goes on along the minus strand of CAKRFH010000102.1, from coordinate 4,595 downwards.
AATTATGCGATGTGGCAGTACACGGATCAGGGAACGGTTGCAGGCATTTCCGGTCCGGTGGACGTGAATGTGGCATATTTTGGTTATGCGGATACCGCGGATGCGAAGAACGGGGAGGCACCGGAGCATGTGGATGCGGACGCAGAAGCGCTGATGAAGTTTAATGAGGTGAATGAGACCGTCACGGCGAAGCAGTCGACGAACTTAAGGAGCATTCCGGGCCAGGGAGCTGACAGCCAGGTGGTGGCAACGCTTCAGAACGGGGAGACAGTGACAAGAACCGGGACGAGCGACAGCGGCTGGTCAAGGGTCAGCTATAATGGACAGACGCTCTATGCGGTATCCAGCTATCTGACAACGGATTTAAGCTACACAGCACCGCAGCAGACTGCGCAGACAGGGGCAGAAGGCTCCGGTTCCGGGGATGGGCTTAAGACGAAGTTTACAGACTGTAACGATCAGGTGACGGCGAAGATAGAAGTGAATCTGCGTGCATTGCCGAGCGTGACGAACCCGGATGCGACGGTGGTTGCAACTTTGAAAAATGGCGAGGTTGTGACGCGGACAGGCATTAACACGGACTATGGCTGGTCAAGGGTGGAATACAACGGACAGACGCTTTACTGCATTTCCAGCTATCTGACCGGAGCACAATAGCCAGAATGGGACAGGAGAACTGTATATGAAGAAATTACCGATAAGGCGGCTGCTTGCAATCGGACTGCTTGCCGGAAGCCTTACCATGTCGACCGTCTATGCAGATGTGACGCAGGACGATATCAATAATGCGAAGGATCAGATCGATAAGTTAAAGGATCAGAAGAAAGATGCCCAGAACGAAGTCGATGACATCAAAGACCAGAAGAGCGGTTTGCAGGACAATTTAGATTCCCTCAACGGGAAAATGAACGAGATCGTATCTTCCATGAACGATCTCGAATCACAGATCACGGCAAAGCAGAGTGATATTGAGTCACTGCAGGACGAGATTGCGCAGACAAAGCGGGAGCTTGCGGATGCCGAGGAGCGTTCGGCAAAGCAATATGAGGATATGAAGACAAGAATCCGCTTTATGTATGAGAACGGGACAGAGTCCGTCTGGCAGACGCTGTTAGAATCTGCTTCTTTCGCGGAATTTCTGAACCGGAGGGAGTATATTTCCCAGATCCAGAAGTATGACAGGAACCAGCTGAACAATTATATCCAGGTACAGAATGAGATTGCGGAAAAGGAGAGTTCCCTGGAGGAACAGGAGCAGACCATGCAGCAGGAGAAGACAGACCTTCTCGCTTTACAGTCGGATATGAAGAAAAAGCAGAATTCTGTAAACAGCCTGATCAATGAGACGAGGCAGAATATCGACCAGACGGATCAGGCACTCTCGGATGCGCAGGATAAGATCGATGACATCGATGGTGCGATCGCGAAGATGCAGGAGTATGAGAAGCAGTTAGAGATCCAGAAAGCAAGGGAAGATGCAGCAAGGCTAGAGGAGATCAGACGGCAGGAGGCGGAGAACAACCAGATCCAGTACACCTACACACCGGAGGACGGCGATGCATATCTGCTCGGCGCGATTATTCAGTGCGAGGCGGACGGTGAACCTTATGAGGGCAAGCTTGCTGTGGCGAGTGTGGTGTTGAACCGCGTGAAGAGCTCTCACTTCCCGAATACGGTGGCAGGGGTTATTTACCAGAGCGGTCAGTTCTCCCCGGTAGCCAGCGGGCGATATGCACTGCGCTTAGAGCAGGGGGTGAACAGTACATGCATGCAGGCGGCACAGGAGGCACTAGGCGGCACGATCACGATCGATGCACTCTTTTTCAGGACAAACAACGGAATTGTGCAGGGAACCGTGATTGGAAACCATGTTTTCTATTAAATTGTGCATTCTGTTTGCGCAGCAGAAGAGGACAGACAGGAAGAACAGGCGGAAAAACATTGTGTCAGACAGCAGTACAGCGGCAAGATGCCAGAAAAAGGTATTTTGCCGCTTTTGTATATATTGCACAAAAAACAGGTAAAATACATGAAAAACGGAAAAATGTAATGATAAATTTTTAACAAATAAAATGTCTGAAAATAAAGAAAAAGGAATCGGATTATAAAAAAACTGCGAAATAAAAAGAAAGGTATTGCATTTTAAAAAGATATATGTTAGCATGAAAAAGAACTGAAAAGCCAATAAAAACGCGAGATATAGAATGAGCGTTATGTTTGAAAAAAGAAAAAACGTAAATTTAACAATCATGTTTAAATTTATTTTTTTTACTAAAAGATTGTTAAAAAATTAACAGTGCTTTTCGTCAATTTTATAATCAGGTTCACAGAATGCAGGAAAGGACAGTATTCTGGACCACGAAACCGAAGGGAGAAATCAAAATGGCAAGAAAAGTAGTTTTAGCAGGCGCATGTCGTACAGCAATTGGTAAAATGGGTGGAGCATTAAGCAACACACCGGCAGCAGATTTAGGTGCAATCGTTATCAAAGAAGCTTTAAACAGAGCAGGCGTGAAACCGGAGATGGTTGACGAAGTAAAGATGGGTTGTGTTATCCAGGCAGCTCAGGGACAGAACGTTGCCCGTCAGGCTTCCATCAAAGCAGGACTCCCAATCGAGGTTCCAGCAATCACAATCAACGTTGTATGCGGATCTGGTCTGAAATGTGTCAACGATGCAGCTACCATGATTATGGCAGGTGAGGCAGACATCGTTGTTGCAGGTGGTATGGAAAATATGTCAATGGCTCCATACGCTATGACGAAAGCCCGTTTTGGATACCGTATGAACAACGCAACGATCATTGATACAATGGTAAACGATGCACTGACAGATGCATTCAATCACTATCACATGATGATCACAGCTGAGAACGTATGTGATAAATATGGCATTACAAGAGAAGAATTAGATGAGTTCTCTGCAAACAGCCAGCAGAAATGTGAGAAGGCAATCGCAGAGGGCAAGTTCGATGATGAGATCGTTCCGGTTCCAGTAAAAGTTAAGAAAGAGATCGTAGATTTTGTGAAAGATGAGGGACCACGTCCAGGAACAACAGCAGAGTCACTTGCAAAATTAAGATGCTGTTCCGGAAAAGAGGGCGGACTTGTAACAGCAGGTAACGCTTCCGGTATCAATGATGGTGCAGCAGCAGTTGTTGTTATGAGTGAAGAGAAAGCCAAAGAGCTTGGTGTTACCCCAATGGCTACATGGGTTGCCGGAGCACTTGGCGGTGTAGCACCTGAGATCATGGGTGTAGGACCTGTTGCTTCCACAAAGAAAGTATTAGCTAAGACAGGGCTTACCATCGACGATATGGATCTGATCGAAGCTAACGAAGCTTTTGCAGCACAGTCTATCGCAGTTGCAAGAGATTTACATTTCGATATGTCAAAAGTAAACGTAAACGGTGGTGCAATCGCACTTGGCCATCCAGTAGGAGCTTCCGGATGCCGTATCCTTGTAACCTTATTACATGAGATGCAGAAGAGAGGATCTAACAGAGGTCTTGCTACCTTATGTATCGGTGGTGGAATGGGATGCTCTACAATCGTTGAGAAGTACTAAGAAAGAATGGTTACTGCATCTGCAAAGGTGCAGTAACTGCTTATAATGTGCAAATCTGATGCGGATGTCAAAGCTTCTTTTCAAAACAAAAAGTATTTTTGACACGTACATCAACAAATATAATGAGAAAATCAGGAGGATTCATCATGAAAGTTGGAGTTATTGGTGCAGGTACAATGGGACAGGGTATTGCAAAAGCATTTGCCCAGGTAGACGGATATGAAGTAGCACTCTGTGATATCAAACAGGAATGGGCAGAAGGCGGAAAAGCCAAGATCCAGAAAGGCTATGCAAGATTAGTAGAAAAAGGAAAACTGACACAGGAAGCGGTTGACGGAATCCTTGCAAAGATCACACCGGGATTAAAAGAAGACCTCTGCGCAGACTGTGATCTGATCGTAGAAGCAGCATTCGAAGATATGAATGTAAAGAAGACAACATTCCAGGAATTAGATAAGATCGCAAAGCCGGAATGCATTTTTGCTTCCAATACATCCAGCCTTTCTATTACAGAGATCGGAAACGGACTTAACCGTCCAATGATCGGTATGCATTTCTTTAACCCAGCAGACCGTATGAAGTTAATCGAGGTGATCGCAGGTGTGAACACACCGGTTGAGACAGTTGATGCTATCAAGAAGATCGCAGAAGAGATCGGCAAGACACCTGTACAGGTAAATGAAGCAGCAGGATTCGTTGTAAACCGTATCTTAATCCCAATGATCAATGAGGCAGCTTTCATTAAGATGGAAGGTGTATCTGATATCGCAGGAATCGACACCGCTATGAAGCTTGGTGCCAACCATCCAATGGGACCTCTTGAGTTAGGCGATTTTATCGGTCTTGATATCTGCCTTGCCATTATGGATGTCCTCTACAAAGAGACAGGTGACAGCAAGTACCGTGCATGCCCACTGATCCGTAAGATGGTTCGTGGCGGCAACCTTGGCGTAAAGAGTGGAAAAGGCTTCTATGTATACAATGCAGACCGCACAAAAACACCGGTAGACGCTCAGTAGAAATGGAGA
>CAKRFH010000101.1:0-10696 GCA_934320555.1 uncultured Roseburia sp. | reverse complement strand
ACCTTACAGTGGAAAACGGTTTTGGGCGTAATCTTTACTGATTCACAAATTCTTTGATTTTCTCGCGCTTATCAATCTGGAGTTTTTCTAAAATACCGGATACATAATGCTTGACCGTATTCACAGACAACCCCATATGCTCGGCAATCTCCTGATTTGTCCAGTCCCTGCAGGCCAACATTGCAATGGAAAACTCAAGTGGGGTCAGAAGATCCGTCACCATGGCATTCATCTGTGGATTATGGATTTTCATCCAGCCTCTGCTGAATGCGATAATGCCATCCACTAACTTCTTGTAAGTTTCCGGTTCACTTTTTCTTAAGCAGACCTCCAAAACTCCCTGCAGCAGTCCGTGATATTCGATAAAAGGCTCCATAAGCCCATCCTGTCCTGCCAGCTTCCATGCACTGGTAACAGAGCAGATAGCTCCTTCCTGATCTTTCTGGTTGATCTGACACATCGCCGCAATACAATTTAAGTAGATAAAAGGGATCGGATACACCTTGTCCGCCAGAAGCATGGCAGTCTGCACCACTCCCTGGGCTTTTGCATATTCCTGTTTTAAATACATGCCATGCGCCAGGACACTGACCGCAAATAATCTCTGTCCCTCCGGAAGATGTCCAATCGTTTTTTCAAGAGATGGGAATCCCATTTCCGGTTCAATATGAAGAAAAATGCTGCACAGGTAGTAGGCAAATATACAGGCTGCTTTTGCCGTATCTGTAGAATCTTCCTCCTTCAGCGATGTTTGCAGGCACTGTCTGACATCTTCTCTTGCCATCTGTGCTTCTTTTGCATTCCCAAGGGTCAGATTTGCAAATGCATACAGCATGTCTGCTGACAGGCGCAGCATCCTGTCTTCACTCGTCAGATATTTCTTTACCGTGTCTACACACTCCGATGCCCGTGCGGAAAAGTAATACATCTCCCCACGGGCTATCTCTGCCAATTCTTTATCTTCTATCTGTTCGATTGCCTCATTCATTGTCCCCAGCTCGAAAGCTGTTCCAACCAGAGGCAGAACGGTTCTCTTCATTTCTGCTCAATCTCCTTTGTAGCCTTAAAAAGTTCTATCTTATTCCAGCCGTAATCTTCACAATCTCTTTGATGACAGAAACAGCTGTCTCCATACCTTCCACTGTAACATGCTCAAACGGACCGTGGAATCCATATCCGCCGGTTCCGAGGTTCGGGCAAGGAAGTCCCATGAAGCTTAAGCGTGCACCGTCTGTGCCGCCGCGGACCGGACGGGAGAGAGGCTCTAAGCCGACGTTTTTGATGGCTTTCTTTGCAATGTCAACGACCTCCGGATGCTGTTCGATGATTTCTAACATATTTAAGTAAGATTCCTGTGTCTTTAACGTCACAGTTCCCGCACCGTATTTCTCATTCAAAGCATCTGTAATCTTCTGTAAAGTGGCAAGGCGGTTCTCAAAGGAAGCTTTGTCGTGGTCACGAATAATATAATCCAGTCTTGCAGAGGCGATATCGCCGCTCATATTCATCAGATGGTAAAAGCCTTCGCGTCCCTCGGTGTGCGCCGGTGTCTCCTGCTCCGGAAGCATGGAAGCGAGCTCACAGCCGACTAAGACCGCGTTAATCATAATATCCTTCGCTTCGCCAGGGTGAACATTTACACCGCGGATTTCAAACGATGCACTTGCAGCGTTGAAGTTCTCATAAGCCACTTCACCTTCATAATCACCGTCAACCGTGTAAGCAAAATCAGCCTTGAAATAATCGAGGTCGAACAAATCTGCACCGCATCCAACCTCCTCATCCGGTGTAAATCCGATCCAGAGATCACCGTGCGGGATGCCTTCCTTCACAATCTGTTCCACAGCAGTCATAATCTCAGACACACCGGCTTTGTCGTCTGCGCCGAGCAGGGTTGTGCCGTCGGTTGTGATCAGGGTGCGTCCTGCGAGTGACTTTAAGGTTGGAAAATCAGAGACCTTTAAGAGCGTGTTAGTTCCCTTTAAAAGAACATCCTTCCCATCATAGTTCGGAATGATCTGCGGCTTCACATCTTTGCCGGAGAAATCCGGTGCCGTATCCATGTGGGAGATAAATCCGACCGCTTTCCGGTTCTCATATCCCGGTGTGGCAGGGAGCAGTCCGTAAACATAGCAATGGTCTGTGAGTACGACTTTTTCCAGCCCTAATTCCTTTAATTCCTGTTCCAGTACTTTCCCAAGCTCGAATTCACGGTCAGAAGACGGGATCTGACGGCATTCTTCATCGGAAGTGGTCCAGTAAGAGACATATTTCAATAATCTTTCTTCTACTTTCATGTAAATATCCTCCATCGTTCTATGCGTTTCTTCCTATAAAATACCACAAACGGTGCACGATTTGAAGAAAAATGAAAAAAAATGAAAAAATATAAAAAAAGTGCTTGCAATTTTAAAAATTCTGTTATATAATAATTTTCGTCGCTAAGACATGCGCCACTAGCTCAGCTGGCAGAGCACCTGACTCTTAATCAGGGTGTCCAGGGTTCGAACCCCTGGTGGCGCACTAGGAAGTATCGGTTTTATGGACTTGAGCCATAGGGTCGGTGCTTTTTTTTGTGCCAGAATCAGAACGGCATCGTAGTCAGAAGGATCCTATTCCGGATCCCCCTCCCACATATTCAAAAAATTCACAATCTCCGCCGGCAGCCGTCCCTTGCGCCATGCGAGCAGAATCTCCGTTACAAGATCTGCATCGGAGACCGGGAAAGCAACAAGCCGGTCGGAGAGCTCTAACATGGACGCTGGCAGGATGGCGATGCCGAGCCCTTTTTCCGCCAGTGTCATGGCAGTACGAGCATCCTCGCAGGCGCAGTAAATATCGCAGACAAGCCCGGCACGCTCGAAGGCGGAGAGCATGTACTTGCGGTAGCGGTGTGAGAGGATCAACGGCTGCTCGGACAGCTCCCTTAAGCAGAGCGAGGTGCACCCTTCGAAAAGAGGATATTCCGGTATCGCCATGGCGAGCAGGCTCTCCCTCGAAAGGCAGCGCGTCTCACAGCCGTTTAAGGCAATCGGGGTGCGCAGGGTGGTCAGATCGATCATCCGGTTTTCCAACTGGTCTTTTAATGTGAAGGTGGAGCCTTCGTGGATATCGAAGTGAACCTGAGGGTATTTGCGTGCAAAGCAAAGCAGATAGTCGGACATCATGGAGACCGTGGACGGCGTCATGCCGATGTGTAAGGTTGCCGCCTGGCCCGCCTTAAGAACCTCCTGCTTCGTGAGATCCGAGAGCATGAGCAGGTTGCCGGACTGTTCGTAGAGTGTCTTTCCGGCTTCGGTGAGTGTAATTTTCTTCGTGCCGCGCAGGAAAAGTGGTACCTGCAGTTCTTCTTCTAACATTTTCATCTGATAGCTTAGTGGCGGCTGTGTCATATGCAGTTCCCTTGCCGCACCGCTGATCGTCCCAGCGTCCACGATGGCGCGGAAATATTCTAACTGTTTCAGTTCCATATTAGAGTTCTCCCTTTTTTCAAGTAGCTGCGAAACTCAACTTTAGGCTGTGAAGGATTGTGTGCAATGACTAAAATCAACGAAGACTCGCTCTCGCTACGTGTCGCTCGCAGCGGTACTAAGCGACCAAAATACGGTCGCTAAGGACCGGCGGCTCCCCAGTGTCTTCTTATGATTTTAGCCATCGCACACAATCTAATATACGTTTTCAAAGAGTTTCGCTATGATTCAAAACAATATATCTTTTAGAGTTGGAGATATACAAAAATTATTGCATTACAATATAAAAACAATAATTTACATATATGATAGGCGATGTTATACTGAAAAGCAAGTAAAAACGAAAGAAAACATGCATGGGAAATACCTGAAGATCAAACAGTGCTGCGGACAGCTCTCCATGTAGTTTTGCAAAAAGGAGTAAAAAATCAGTTATGAAAATGAAACGAATCGATTTCGAAAATGGAACGGTAGTTGGAAATATTCTCGGTGCCGCGCTTCCGATGTTGGTCGCCCAGATTTTAAATCTGCTTTATAACATCGTAGACCGTGTCTATATCGCAAGAATCCCGGGAGTGGGAACTGCGGCGCTTGGCGCAGTTGGATTGTGCTTTCCGTTAATCGTCATTATCAGCGCATTTGCCAATCTCTTCGGAAGCGGCGGTGCACCGCTTTTTTCCATATATAGAGGGAAGAAGGACAGTACGAGGGCAGAGCAGATTATGGATACCTCTTTCTCCATGGTCTGTGCCAGCGCAGTTGTATTGATGGCACTCGGCATGCTTTTTGCCCGCCCGCTGCTCGTGCTCTTTGGGGCTTCTGAGGACGCGTTGGTTTACGCCTATCCTTATATGATGCTTTATCTGATCGGCACGTTGCCGTCTATGATCGCGGTGGGAATGAATCCATTTATCAATGCGCAGGGCTACTCAACGGTCGGCATGCTCTCAGTTGCCATTGGAGCCATCGCCAATTTGCTGCTTGATCCGCTCTTTATCTTTGTATTCGGACTTGGTGTGCGGGGCGCGGCGGTTGCCACGGTGCTCTCCCAGACATTGTCAGCGTTATTTGTCCTCTTTTTCCTGACAAAGAAGGCAGAACTTAAAGTGCGCCTGCTCCGGAAGGAGGAACTTTCCGGCTGTGTGGAGGATGCAAAAAACATCATAAGCCTTGGCACCGCCGGCTTTATCATGCAGCTGACCAACAGCCTTGTGACGATCTGCTGTAACAACGTGCTCTCTGTCACGGGCGGTGATATTTACATTTCCGTTATGACGATCGTTTCTAGTGTCAGACAGCTTGTGGAGACGCCGATTTATGCCATGAATGAGGGAACCTCCCCGATTTTAAGTTATAACTACGGGGCACGCCGCCCGAAGCGTGTGCGCAAAGCCGGTATTGTGATGGGGCTTATGATTTTCGGGTACACAGCGCTTATGTGGAGCGTGATTATCCTGATCCCGGAATTCCTGATCCGGATTTTCAGCTCGGATGCCGTTCTGATGAAGGATGCAGTTCCGGCATTAAAGCAGTACTTTGCAGCGTTTATTTTCATGGATCTGCAATATATCGGACAGACGGTTTTCAAGTCACTGAATAAGAAGAAGCATGCGATCTTTTTCTCGCTGCTCAGAAAAGTATTTATCGTGGTTCCGCTGACGTACCTCATGCCGTATGCGCTCGGGATGGGAACGGACGGCGTGTTCCTTGCAGAACCGGTGTCGAACGTGATCGGAGGAAGCCTTTGCTTTATCACGATGCTGCTCACGGTGCTGCCGGAGCTGAAACGGATGGAGAAGCAGACAAACTAATATTGGAAAAAGAGGAATGGTGTCTTTTTTGAAAAAAGAGGATTGATTAGTATGGAAAGAGAAATTATTATTTTAAATAAACTTGTAAAAATATTACTCACAAAGACAGAATGTGGAATTAATGTACTGATCGCTGGCGGTGATTTTGCTCATATCGGAGCAGTCAGTATTGTTGATCTGCAAGGTGAGATTTTCACAAAGACATTTGAGGGACATAAAGATCATTTTGTAAGTGAAGAATGGGCAGAAAAACTATATGAAAAGTTTCAGGCTCCAGTGGTTGTATCAGCTGGGATTCATTATGACAATATTGATTCCACTGGGATAGAAATTGTAATTTCTGAAATGAAAAAAGCTTTAGATGAAGTCTTAAAAAAATTGGATTAGTTCGATGAAGTGCTTTTTGTGAGAGGAAACGTAATTTTTTACGATTAAGTCACAATGTGAATTAATCACTATTTGAATTTGAATTTATTTCTTTATTCATTTTTTTTATAATAAATTTGAAAAAATAAAAAGCTTATAGGAAGCAAAAGATTTATATCTAATATTTAGTATAGATTGTGATTGTTTCGAATAAATGAGAATAAGGAGAAATTCAAATATGGAAGTAAACGATTTAAGAACTTCATTAGAACTTCTAAAGAAGATGAAAGGACAGTTGGTAGAAACAGACATAGAAGTTGATCCAACAGCAGAATTGGCAGGTGTTTACCGGCATGTAGGAGCAGGCGGAACGGTTATGCGACCGACTAAAATTGATGGCCCGGCAATGTTGTTCCATAATATTAAGAATCATAAAGGAGCAAAGGTTTTGATCGGCTTACTTGCAAGCAGAGAAAGAGTTGCAGCACTTCTGGGATGTAAAAAGGAAGAGCTTGGTAAACTGTTATGTGATGCTGCTTTGCATCCGATCGAACCGGTTGTGTCTGATAGAAAAGCACCTTGCCAGGAAGTAATCCATCGTGTGACGGATGAGGATTTTGACCTGTTCAAGTTGATTCCTGCACCAACGAATACTCCGGTTGACGCAGGCCCTTACATAACAATGGGAATGTGCTACGCAACACATCCGGATACTGGTCTTTCTGATGTAACAATACATAGAATGTGTATTCAGTCGAAAGATGAACTTTCTATTTTTTTGCAGCCTGGCAGCAGACACATCGGTGCAATGGCAGAACGGGCAACTGAATTGAACAGACCATTGCCAATCTCTATTTCAATCGGAGTAGATCCGGCAATAGAAGTTGGATCCTGTTTCGAACCTCCAACAACTCCGCTTGGATATAATGAACTTTCCATTGCAGGTGCGATCCGTAAAACACCGGTAGAATTAACGCCTTGTATTTCGATTAAAGAAAATGCGATCGCAAATGCAGAATACGTTATTGAAGGAGAGATACAGCCGGGAGTAAAAGTAATGGAAGATCAGAATACCCATACCGGATATGCAATGCCTGAATTTCCGGGATATAATGGTGCGGCAAGCCATGAATGCTGGCTGATCAAAGTTAAAGCAGTTACACACCGGGAAAACCCGATCATGCAGACTGTGATCGGACCAAGTGAAGAGCATGTGAATCTCGCAGGGATTCCGACAGAAGCAAGTATTTTTAACATGATTAATAAAGCGTTACCGGGAAAAGTAACAAACGTATACGCACACCCGTCAGGTGGCGGAAAATACATGGCAGTTCTTCAGTGCAAAAAGACGGTCCACACAGATGAAGGAAAACAAAGACAGGCGGCACTGCTAGCATTTAGCGCATTTCCAGAGTTAAAACATGTAATCCTGGTAGATGAAGATGTGGATATTTTTGATACCAGCGATGTGTTATGGGCAATGAATACGAGATTCCAGGGAGATAAAGATATCATTACAATTCCGGGTGTGCGTTGCCATCCACTCGATCCAAGTTCGGATCCTGAGTACAGTACAAGTATTTTAGACAGAGGAATCAGCTGCAAAACGATTTTTGACTGTACAATTCCATTTGAGTTGCAAAACAAATTTGTCAGAGCCAAATTTATGGATGTCGACAAGGAAAAATGGAAGGAGTTCATTTAATATCATATGAAAAGAATCTTAGTTGGAATAAGCGGTGCATCCGGAGCACCGATCGCAATCCGTTTGTTGCAGCGGTTAAAGGAAAGCTATGATGTTGAGACACATCTTATTCTGTCAGACAGTGCGTGCCTTACAATAGAACAGGAAACAGAGTATTCGGTGCAGCAGGTGAAAGCACTGGCAGATATTGTTTATGATATCAGAGAAATTGGTGCAAGACCGGCATCCGGAAGTTTTCAGATAGACGAGATGATCATTGTGCCATGCTCCATGAAAACAGCAGCGGGAATCGCTGGTGGATATAGTGACAATTTGCTTCTGCGGGCGGCAGATGTGATGTTAAAGGAAGGACGTCCACTGTTTCTTGTTGCAAGAGAGTCACCGCTTAGTCCGATACATTTACGGAATCTGCAGGAGCTTGGTATGATAGGAGTCCGGATCATTCCACCTATGATAAGCTATTATCAGGGATATAAGACGATAGAGGAATGGACCAATAATTTTGTTGAGCGTCTTTTGGAAAAGCTGGGAATTCAGAATAATGTGAAAGCATGGGATGGTATGTAACTGTTCCGGAAAGAAAAAATAAAAAACAGGAATGATTAGAACAAAATGCCGGCTCTAAAAGTCAGACTTAAAAATCTGACTTTTAGAGCCGGCATTTTTATGAAAAAAGGTTATCATTACAGAGCTTTATGAAAAGCTGTGCATTTTTGGAAAGTGTCTTATCATTCCGGTAACAGATTGAAATCTGGGAGGAGATAATCGGAGTAATCGGAACAATATGCCAGGGTTCGCCGGTTTGTCTCGGACCGTTTTCAGGAAACTTCAGATGAGCATCCATAAGCAGAGCAATACAGTTCTGATTGGTAACCATGTCCAGAATGGAATCAATACGATGACTTGTAAATACAATGTTTGGCACGAAATTGGCATTCTGGCAGGCATTCATGGCAATCTGGTACATAAGGGATCCCTCTTTGATAAAGCAGAAGCGTTCATTCTTAAGCTGCTGTAATGTAAGAGAGTCGGAATGTGCCAACGGATGATGATTCGGCATCAGGACAACCAGCCGGTCTTTCTGATATGGAATTCTTGTAATTCTTGTATCGCTTAAGAAATTTTTCTCGAAAGTCGCTTTGTCTTCCCTCTGAAATACGATCTCGCAGCTTTCGTTTTCAAGGTAATGTAAAAGATTGACAGGATCGTCTTCCGTTATACGTATCGTTGCATCGGGATAGCTGGTCTGAAACTGTGAGAGCAGCTGCGTAATGTGATACTGCGGCATAGATGGAAATGTTCCGATCGTCAGCAGACCATTTTCAATATTCTGCATTCTCCGGATGGCGGAAATCCCTTCAAATTCGAAATGGGTAATTGATTTAGCATAAGGCAAAAAGGTCTGACCGTAATTCGTGAGCTCTACTCTTCTGGTAGTGCGTAAAAACAGATCGACGCCAAGTTCATTTTCCAGACTTTTAATGTGTTTGGATAAGGTCGACTGGTTCATATACAGACGATCAGAAGCTTCCCAGAAATTTTTTGTTTCTGCAAGAACGACAAATTCTTTTAAATATTCTGTATTCATGCTAATCCCCCATTCCTTTTAAGTCAGATTCTGACTTAATTTTAAAGGAAGCAGAATTGTTTGTCAACGAAGCACACAATATAATAAATGTATCAAATTAATAAAACTCAGGGAGGTTTTGATATGGAATCAAAAAAGAAAGTGCCTACTTTGAATAAAGTAGCATATGGAATCGGAACTGGTGGTGGATGTATATTCAATCAGATCGCAGCAGCGTTTCTTCTGAATTATTATACAGACACAGTACTGATCGGAGCAGGAGCGATTGCTACCATGTTCTTGGTGTGCCGTATTTTTGATGGCGTTACAGATCTTGTTATGGGAGGAATTGTAGACAAAACATCCAGCAGATTGGGAAAGGCCAGACCGTGGCTGATTGCGTCTGCACCGCTTACGCTTCTTGGAATTGTTCTCCTTATGAATGTTCCGGCAGGGTTAGGAGAAACAGGAAAACTGGCGTATGCTTACATAACATATATTTTTATGAACTGTATTGTATATACTATTTATGGTATTTCTAATACAGCATTGTTACCATTGATGACACATGATAAGAATGAGTCTACCATGCTTGCAACGTTTTCAGCGTTGGGAAATAATATTATCGGATTGTTAGCCGGTTCACTGATCACACCGCTTGTCCTCAATTTTGGATGGAAAACATCCAGTGTGATTTTAGGCGGTGCAGCATGTGTCCTGATTCTTATTTCCGGTTTACTGAATAAGGAAATGGAAAGTATGGAAGAGGGAAGACAAAGAGCAAGTGTGCCTATGAGCGAACAGCTTCCGGCAACTTTAAAAAACAGATACTTCTGGTTACTGCTATTACTCGGAGCATTTTCTCTTATCATGAATGCAAATGCCATTGGTGCACAGATTTTCTATTGTAACATGGTACTTAAAAATCCAATGTTTATGTCAGTACTTATGACAGCAGGTCAGCTTCCGGGAATTTTTATTTTATTCCTTATGCCTGCGATTTCAAAAAAATGGAACAAGAAAACATTCCTTCTTATGGGAGCAGTTTTAATTATTGCAGGATTTGCGATTACAGGTCTTGCAGGAGAAAATACGACAATGATCGTAGTTGGAACTGTGATCCGTTCATTGGGGGTTGGTCCAATCCTTTCGGCAGTGTTTGCACTTGTTCCGGATGTGGTAGAGTATGGAAACTGGAAATTCGGCATCCGTTCCGAAGGATTAATCTCTTCTGCACAGTCAATTGGATCTAAAATCGGAATTGGTGTAGGCAGTGCACTTACAGGATGGATTCTTGCAGCAGTCGGATACAATCCGGTAGCAGAACCAACGCAGGCTGTCATTAATGCAGTGAAATTTGATTACACATGGATGGGTGTGATCCTTGGAATTATTATTCTTGTAATTGTTTTATTACTTGATGTTGAAAAATATGCAGATCAATATAACAGAGACTAGAAAGTGAGACGAACTAATTTATGTACGATTTAACATTTAATCCAGAAAAATATGAAATAAAAACATGCGAATTAGGAAAACGGAGCATCACATATAGGGCATTTGAACATATTGTTTATTGTGCGAATCCTGTCAGTAAAGTTCAGACATTGAATATCTACGTACCGGAGGAATATTATAGTGGAAAAACAATAAATGGATATTCACTAAAGACAGCTCCTATTTTTGCACCAAATACAGTAGGCGGCTATATGGAAGGACCTGCAATGGAAGTGGGGATCGACCAGTTTAATCACAAACCAAATTCTGCATTCGAAGC
>CAKRFH010000100.1:0-10854 GCA_934320555.1 uncultured Roseburia sp. | reverse complement strand
GGCCGCTACCAAGAAGGCCACCGGCATCAAGCACGAGGAATGCACCGTTTGCGGCGCTAAGCGCAGCGAGAATACGGTCATCGACAAGCTCCCCGACGGCGGCACTCCACCAAGTCTCCTCAGACCGGTGACAGCAGCAACCTCATCGGTTGGCTGGCTGCTCTGTTCGTCAGCGGCGGTGTTCTGACCGTGCTGGGCGTAAGAGGCAAAAAGAGAAAGGAATCCGAGGCTGAATAAGCTGGCGCTTCCAAAACCGAAATAGCCTAAACACAATAGGCGGTGACGGATTATTCCGCCACCGCCTATTTGTCATGAAAGTAAGTAACCAAAACCAGAAAAAATAGAGTAGTATAGAACAGAAAAAGCGCAGAATCAGAGCGAAAAATCGGACAATCTGTGAAACTACTTTCAGGAAAAGACAGCATAGCTTGACAATTCTTTCAGAGCTTTTTAATATAAGGAAAGAGAATCAAGAGTAACCCACGGATCGGAGAATTCGGGAAGAAAGTAAGGGGGATTTTTCAGATGAAGATTACAAACGGGAAAGTGTATGAGAATGGTACATTTACAGAGAAAGAGCTCGCAGCTGCAAACGGATTTTTTGCAGATCAGGCAGCGGAAGGGGATGATACGGTACTCGATGCAGCAGGCTGCTATGTCATTCCGGGACTGGTGGATATCCATTTCCACGGTTGTGCAGGTGTGGACTTCTGTGACGGGACCGTGGAAGCCATGCGCCATATGGCTGAATATGAACTGGCAAACGGTGTGACATCTATCCATCCGGCAACGATGACATTGTCTGAGGAGGAGCTGACGAAGATCAGCCGCGCAGCGAAGCAGTTTTGCAAAGAGCAGCAGGCAGATCCGTCTGTGCTTGCAAAGGAAGCTGAGCTTGTCGGTATCTACATGGAAGGACCTTTTATCTCCATGGCAAAGAAAGGGGCACAGAACCCTCTCTATGTGCATAAGCCAGACGCAGAGATGTTCCGCAGACTGCAGAAGGAGGCAGACGGTCTGTACCATATCTGTGTGGTAGCACCGGAAGAACCGGGTGCTATGGAGTTCATCGACGAGGTAAAAGGGGAAGTGAGAGTGTCCGTTGCACATACGACAGCAGATTATGACACGGCATCCGAGGCGTTTGCACACGGCGCAAGACAGGTGACCCATCTGTACAATGCGATGCCTCCTTTCACACACAGGGCACCGGGGGTGATCGGTGCAGCCTGCGATAACGAAGAGGTAATGGTGGAGATGATCTGTGACGGTGTCCATCTGCATCCGTCGACCATCCGCACAAGCTTCAAGATGTTCGGAAAAGAGCGCATCATTATGATCAGTGACAGTATGATGGCAACCGGAATGCCGGATGGAATCTATTCCCTCGGCGGACAGGAAGTACAGGTACACGGCAATAAGGCAACACTTACCGTGGACGGTGCAATAGCAGGATCAGCGACAAATCTGTTCAATTGCATGCGCTATGCAGTGAAAGAGGCAGGACTTCCGTTCGAATCTGTTCTTAAATGTGTGACAGAGAATCCGGCAAGAGCCGCAGGCATCTGGGAGAAGTATGGAAGCATCGAGAGCGGAAAATATGCAGACTGTGTGATCGTAGATGAGGACTTAAACATCAGACACATCATCAAACATGGCATGCTTGTAAAGTAAGAAACAAAAAGAAGAGAAGGGACAGGAAGAGGACCGGATAAGTCATCTGCCTGTCCTTTTTTGCTGTGCGTCCTGCGATCATCGTTTTATTGTTTTTAAGCAGCGCACCGGTATAGCAGGAAAAGGGCAGCAGAGCAGCTGATAATCTGGCTGACTAACAGCCCTGTCAGATATCCGCGGATGCCAATCGCCGGGACGAGAAAGAAAATAAAAAGGATACGGATCCCGCAGGCACACAGATTCAGCAAGAGGGTGGTCAGTGGTTTCCCGAGCCCGTGGAAAATACTGTTTAACGTGGAGCCAAGATAGAGAAACGGGCAGATCCAGCTCAGTGTAAGGATAAAGGTGCCGGAGAGTGAATTCTTAAAAATCCGGTTCCCAATGAAAGAGCCGGTGAGCAGGAGCATGACCGTGCAGAGCAGCCCAAGCGCCAGACAGCATTCTACAGTTGCGCGGACTGCCCTGTGGATGCGGGCGGTATTGTGGGATGCCTTCGCCTGCGAGATGGTAGGGAGCAGCAGGACGGAGACCGAGTTCGTCAGGACGGTCGGAAAGAGGATGACCGAGAGCGCCATGCCAGTGAGGATGCCATAGATGCTTAGAGCTTCCTTTTGCGTATAACCGAAGAGACGCAGCTGCCTTGGGATCAGAAGGTTTTCCACACCGGAAAAAAGAGTCAGGAAAAGCCGGTTGGCTGTGACCGGGAACGCCATCTGAAGCAGCGCTTTCGCACTGGAAGAAATGCATCCTTCCCACTTTCCGCGGCCTATGGCACTTAAAGAGACAAGCATACCGGCAAATTCGCCGAAGAAAATGCCCCAGACCGCGGCAGAGACCGTAATATCCATGCCTTTTTCCTGCAAAATCAGATAAATCAGGTAGACCCCGCCGACTCTGGCACATTGTTCCGCCAGCTGAGAGAGGGAAGGGACGAGCGATTTTTTCAGACCATAATAATAACCGTTGATGCAGGAGTGGATGCTGCATGGAATATAGCTGAAGGCGAGAATCCGAAGCAGAGGTGCACAGCGGAGATCCCCCAGAAAGAACGCAGAGATCCAGGCGGCATGGTTCCACAGAAATACACAAAGAAGCAGGGACAGGCTGACAGAGAAGAGCAGACCGCAGTATAGATACAGCCTGGCGCGGGCAGGTGCAGGAACACCGGATTCCTCGGCAACGCACTTGGAGATAGCGGTCTGGATCCCGGCGGAAGTCAGGGAGAAGCAGAGTGCCATCACAGGAAACAGGAGCTGATAAATTCCGAGACCTTCTGCACCAATCGTCCTTGAGAGGAATATTTTATAGAAGAAGCCGATCACGCGTGACAGCAGACCGGCTGCTGTGAGGAGAACTGTTCCGGTAACAAGAGTGTTCCTGTGGAGTAAATGATTCAAGGGAAGCCTCCGGATGGAAATGGTTCGTTGTCTGATTATATGTGAAAAGTGGGGAGAAAATGAGTAAACTGATTTATTTAGACCATGCGGCCACAACACCCATGTCGGAGGAGGTAAGGGTTGCGATGGAGCCATATCTGAAGGAAAAATATGGAAATGCATCGACCGCCTATGGACCTGGCACAGAGGCGAGGAAAGCGGTAGAACGGGCAAGGGAGCTGATTGCAGAGACCTTGCAGGCAAAGCCGTCGGAAATTTACTTTACATCTGGAGGATCGGAGTCCGATAACTGGGCAGTAAAAAATCTGGCAGCTTCTTACAAAAGTAAGGGAAGACATCTCATAACCTCGAAGGTTGAGCACCATGCGGTACTGAATTCCTGTGAGTATTTGCAGAAATTGGGCTATGAAGTGACATATTTGAATGTGGATGAGAGCGGGAGAATTTCCCTGGAGGAACTTTCTGGAGCCATGCGTGAGGACACGATGGCGGTATCGGTCATGTTCGCAAACAACGAGGTCGGGACGATAGAACCTGTGTACCAGATCGGAAAGCTCGCGAGAGAGCATCAGGTTGTGTTCCACACGGATGCTGTGCAGGCATATGGGCAGATCCCGGTTTCCGTGCAATATTATCAGATTGATCTTTTAAGTGCGAGTGCACACAAATTTCACGGACCCAAAGGCGTCGGATTCCTCTATATCCGGGAAGGAATTAAACTTCCATCCTACATTCACGGAGGCAGCCAGGAGCGGGGAAAACGGGCAGGGACGGAAAATGTTGCCGGGATTGTCGGGATGGGGAAAGCGGCAGAGCTTGCCCACAGGAATATGCGCATAAGAATCCAGAGGGAGATCATGCTGCGCAACTATCTGATGGAGCGGGTGCTCCATGAAATCCCGGATGCGCGGGTGAACGGGCACAGAAACAGGCGTCTGCCGGGAAATGTGAGTGTGAGCTTTCGCGGTGTGGAGGGTGCATCCCTTTTGATTCTGATGGAGGAGGACGGCATCTGTGCATCCGGGGGCTCCGCATGCAATACAGGGGAGAGCCGGATTTCCTATGTGATCGAAGCGCTCGGTGTGCCAGACGATTATGCGCCGGGAACAGTGCGGCTGACACTCGGCAAAGATACGACGAAGGAAGAGATTGACTGTGCCGTGGAGTCTTTAAAGAAAAATGTAGGAATTTTACGAGGATAAAAACAGAAAAAACATCCATACTACCACTGTGAATGATTTTCAGAAAAAAAGAAGAAAGCAGAGGAAAAGGATGTCTATGAGAGCAGAAATTATACGTGTCCACGCAAGAGAAATCTTAGATTCGAGAGGGAACCCAACCGTAGAGGCAGAGGTGACCGTCATAGAGGAGGAGAGCGGAAGATGTATTACGGAGAGAGAATCCGTGCCGTCCGGGGCGAGTACCGGAAGATTCGAGGCAATTGAGCTGCGGGATGGCTCCAGGCGTTATTTCGGGCTTGGCGTGTGGAAGGTTGTGGAACATGTCAACACGAAAATAGAGCGGGCACTGCTTGGGGAAAACGTGTTAGAGCAGGCTGTGATCGATAGAATCCTTGTGGAGGAGGATGGCACAGAGAACAAAGGGAATCTGGGAGCCAATGCCATTTTGGGCGTTTCCCTTGCGTGTGCAAAGGCGGCGGCAAAAGTACTTGGGATGCCGTTATACCGCTATCTTGGCGGCGTGTCGGCACATGTGCTCCCGGTACCGATGATGAACGTCGTCAACGGTGGTGTACATGCGGGAAATTCCATTGATTTTCAGGAGTTCATGATTATGCCGGCAGGAGCCCTGGATTACCGTGATGGCCTTCGAATGGGAGCAGAGGTCTATCATCATCTGAAGCAGATCTTACAAAAAGACGGTCTGGAGACTGCGGTAGGGGATGAAGGAGGTTTTGCACCGGATCTGAAGAACACAAGGGAAGTGTTCTGTTACCTGAAGCGTGCAGTGGAGGCAGCAGGTTACCGTCCGGGCGAGGATGTGGTATTTGCGATGGATGCGGCTGCAAGCGAGCTCTACGAGGAAAAGACAGGAGCCTATCTTTTTTACGGGGAAGCAGACGGAACAGGAAAACCTCTTGTGAGGACGACGGATGAGATGATCCGGCTTTATGAGGAGCTTGTGGAAGAGTTCCCAATCGTGTCGATCGAGGATGGACTGCACGAGGAGGACTGGGAAGGCTGGCAGAAGCTTACGAAGCGGCTTGGCGGAAAGATACAGCTTGTTGGGGATGATCTGTTCGTAACGAACCCGAAGCGGATTCAGTGTGGAATTCAGCTGAAAGCCGGAAATGCGGTACTCATTAAGCTCAACCAGATCGGAACGCTGACGGAGGCGATGGAGGCGATCGAACTGGCAAAATGCGCCGGTTATCAGACCGTGATTTCACATCGGTCAGGGGAGACAGAAGATACTTTTCTTGCAGATCTGGCTGTGGCAGTCAATGCAGGGCAGGTCAAGACAGGTGCCCCGTGTAGAGGAGAACGCACGGCAAAATACAATCAGCTCCTCCGGATTGAGGAGGAGCTGGGAAAAGCAGCTTCTTATGGAAAGGTGCAGCAGATCTAGGCACCAAGTTTTCTGGCGAGCATCTCCGGATTGGAAGCGTTCTCTAAGGCGGTATGCTTTGTGATAAGTCCCTTCTGGAACAGCTGGAGCAGGTAGTTGTCCAGGGAGATCATCGTTGCGCTGTTGGAGGAGTAGATCATACCGTCAATCTGGTGTGTCTTTCCCTCCCGGATCAGGTTGCGGATCGCAGGGGTCATGACCATGATCTCGAAAGCAGGGATCATTCTTCCGTCTGTGGAAGGAAGCAGAGCCTGTGAGACGATCGCCTGCAATACCATGGAGAGCTGGATCGATACCTGCCTCTGCTGGGAGGCAGGGAAAGCGTCAATGATGCGGTCGATCGTGCTGGCGGCACCGATGGTATGGAGTGTGGAGAAAATCAGGTGACCGGTTTCCGCAGCGGTCATGGCAGTGTTGATCGTCTCGTAGTCTCGCATTTCCCCCAGGAGGATGACATCCGGACTCTGGCGCAGGGATGCCCTTAAGGCTGTCAGGTAGTTTTCCGTATCGGTGCAGATCTCGCGCTGGCTGACGATGCTCTTCTTATGGGAATGCAAAAACTCAAGCGGATCTTCAAGGGTGATAATATGTGTCTCCTCGGAGGAATTGATCCGGTCGATCAGGCAGGCTAAGGTTGTGGATTTTCCGCTTCCTGCAGGACCGGTGACGAGGACAAGCCCTTTTTTCATGGAAGCAAGTTCCATGACAGACTGTGGGATCATCAGCTCATCTGGTTTCGGAAGAGTGAACGTGATGATCCGGATGACAGCGGAGAAGGAGCCACGCTGTTTATAAGCACTGACACGGAACCGGGAGACACCAGGAATGGCGAAGGAAAAGTCATCATCGCCGGTCTCTTTAAAATGGGTCATATCGCGGTTGTCTGCGAGATGATAAATTTCTTCTATAAAGGCATGGCAGGAATCCGGCATCATGCGCTCTTCGCTGTACATGTGCATCATGCCGTTTGCCTTGTAAGTGAGCGGGCGTCCTGCGACGACGAAGAGATCGGATGCATTTTCTTTTGTGATCTGTTCTAAAATTTCTCTGACATTCATAATGTGTACGTCCTTTCTTTACGGAGTGTCACCGGTATACAGGTGGAGTGTATTCGAATCGGAAGCAGCGCCCGTGTCTGTGACGGTCTGCCACTGGGTGATTTTATAACAGTTATCCCCGGATAATTCCGGGTAGATAAAGTCGAGTGTGACAGCGAGGCATCTGGTGTCGGACATGCGCACGGTAAAGGAAGCGGTAACATCGCCCGTAGAAACGTCTGTCTGGAAATCTGTGACCTCGTCCGGCAGTGGAAGGCTGTCAAGTACTGCAGGAAGGGCACCGTAATAAGAAACAGCACCGTCTGCAGACCGGTATACGGCAAGCAGTTCTTCATCAATCTGTGCAAGCAACAGCTGTGTGGTATTATTAGCCTCATAATATTGTGTATTTTTTTCTGCGAGCTTTTCACTGAGTGTATAGTCGGATCTGGCCGTCATAAAAGAGAGGACAGCGAAGGTCACAAGACATAAGATCAGGAATACCATCAGAATGGAAGAAAAGCCCGGGTGCAGGAATTCATGTTTTTTTCTATTCAAAGCTGTTTCCTCCTGTCTGAGAGATAGGTGCAGGCAGATAAGAGTAAACCGTGAGAGCGTAGATTTCGGCTTCATCGGAGAGCCTGGAAAAAAGGATGTCCACGGAAGGCACATCTGTGTCTGCGAAGGTGACGGAAACACGGTATACCGCATCATAACGGCTGCATTCGGTAAAATCTTTATCAAAATAAATCAGAATGGACTGATTCAGGCGGATGGATTCCGGATAAGCGGCGAGAAAAGCTTCGTCGGTATTGCGGGTGCTCTGGTATACTTCCGCAACGGAGGAACAGGTTGTCACTGCCCGGTGCAGGACAGAGGAACCCTCTGCGAGTTTATGTGCCTGAAAAAATAATTGCAGGCAGAGCGTGACCGCGATTGTGAAAAAAAAGACATTGACCATGATCTCCATCAGGCAGAGACTGGATCGTGCGTGTGTATGTCGGTTCATAGAGGTCTGATACATCTCCTTTTTTATTGTCTGGCATGTAAGGATACATAGACCGGGTAGGCGGTGCCGGAAGTGTCTGTAACAGTAAAACAGTACAGATTTGCCGTTAACTGGTCGATGGTTAATTCCTTCGCTTTCATAATTTTCTGACCATCCTTCGGGCGAAAATCAGAACCCTCCGAGACGGTGATCTCCCTCAGGTAGTTCTGGCAGCAGTAAATGTAAGTAGTATATGCTGCATGTTCCGTTTCCTTTGAGAGTGCGATGGCAGGGATGGAGTCGAGCTCGGTAAGACTTACGGAGCCTTGGAGATCGTTCTGACGCAGCTTTTCCTCAAGATAGGAGGCGGCTGTCCTTGTCTCGTAATTGTGCTCCATATTGTCTGCGATCGCCTGATACTGTCTGGCGCCGATTAAAATGGTAAGAACCGCGCAGACGGTGAAGACGGATAGCAGAAGCAGGATAAAAATATGGTCAGTGGAATGGCGGAAAAAACGTGTTCGTTCCCTCATAGCAGTCAGTTCCTTTTTAAAATGGTGATATCGGGTCTTAAGTTTGCACCGATATACTGATAGTCGATAAAATATTGGTCGTGGTCATAGGTCAGACCATAATGCGCTGTCAGGTATTCCATATCCGGGGGATAGGTTCCCTCTAAGGCATAGCACTGGGTGATACTGCGGTTCACCGCTTTTTCTAAGATGGCCATTTGCTCCGCCGCGTTTGACTGCCGGATGGAGTCTGCGGTGTGGGAAAGCAGAAAGAGCAGCAGGGCGAACAGACAGACACTGCACAGCCTTTTTAAATTACTTTTATGAAAGCGTTTCTGAAATAATGTCATACAAACCTTCCTATCCAATCGTTGTCATAATGCTGATGAGCGGCAGAAGAAAAGAGACTAAGATCAGTCCGATCAATACAGAGAGTACGATCACAAGCGCTGGTTCTAACGCAGCAATGAACCGGTCGATCTGGCGGTTTGCCTTTTCTTCATATTCGAGAGACAGCTTCTTCATGACCTCATCGAGTGTTCCGGTGCGGAAACCGATCGTGATGAGCGAATGGCTCGATTTGCCAAAAACCTGTGAAGTAAGAACGGCGTCTGCAAACTCCTTTCCGGATGTAGAGAGATCCCGGCATTGTTTGATTCTGGCAGCCATACGGGGATTGTCCACGATCTTTTCGGCGAGGAGAAGCCCCTGGTCTGTGTCAAGACCGCTCCCAAGCGACATGGCAATACAGTTCGCAAGGCGGCTTGCAGCAAGATCGGATGCGAATTCCTTTTTCTGCAGCATGTGCCGCAGCAGCCCGAACCGGATGAAAAGAACCACGGCGGTGAAAAGCAGGGCAAGCACTGCTGCAAAGACTGGCAGATGCGAGGTGAGCATGGATGAAATCTTCAGAAACACGGCGGCAAAACCCGTAAGCTCCGTGCCAAGCCCCAGGTAGATCTGTTCAAATACAGGAAGTACTTTGAGCACAAGCATGAGAAGAATGCAAAAGAGCATCCCCGTCATAATAAGCGGGTAAGTCACAGCATCCCGGACATTTTCCCGGATGGAAGCCTCTCTCTCGTAATAGCGGGCGAGGGAGGAGAGTACCTCATCAAGTCTGCCGGAGAGTTCGCCAAGCTCGATCATGTCAGAGACATAGTCGGGAAAAATCATGGTTTCCCGGATCGCCTCATGGAAAGTGGAACCTGATTCTGTGGAATGCAGGATGGTAGCGAGAATCTCTCTTGTTTTTTCGTCTGCGGCATCGTCGAGAAGAAGGGAGATCCCTTCGGAAACCGGAAGCCCGGACGCGACGATCATGGAGAGCTGCTCACAGAAAGAAGTAAGCTGCAAAGGGGCAATCTGATGTGTTTTCTTTGCGTGCATAAGAGAAAACCTCCTGTTAATAAACGTACTTTGTAAGATAATCACTGCGGTCAGTGAGAAAGTCCTTAGGGGAGGAGCTGGTAGAAGCAAATGTCGGATCCATCAGTTCCCATGTATTTCCATCAAAATGAATGATGCCGTTGATCCAGCCCTGCCCGTGGATATAGGTGCTGATCCAGGCATGGTAGACATCACCGACGTATCCGACTTCAAGTCTTGTCGGAATGCGCTGGGTACGCAGCATGGCAGCCATGACTGCAGCATAATCGAAGCAGATTCCGGTGCCGGATGCAAGAATTGTGTCAACATCGGGCAGATAACCACTCTCAACATTCGCAGCTTTGTCATAGTCGTAAGTGAAATTCGTAATGATGTAATTGTATACACATTCGATGACGGCAAGATCATCGGATGCGGAGGCAGCGAGTTCGGCACCTTTGGCAACCGTCGCAGAGTCTGCCGTAAAGTTCACGTACTGGTTGGCGTACAGATACGGACCGAATTCGTTGGAGATGTCAGCCACGAGATCCTGCGTGAACAGGGTGGAGTAGCTGGTGCCCTCAATATTTTCGAAAATACCGATGCGGTATGTGCCATTTCCTGAAGTGAGCGGGAAGGTTTCATATCCGCCGTGCAGATTGTAGGTGTAAGTTGTCTCATCTTCCCCCGTGATCTGCAGCTTGACTTTGGGATTCGACCCGGTGTAAGAGACCATGAGATAACCGTCTGCAGTGTGGGAGGCGTCGATTGTGACGGAAGCGTTCCCGTACGTTACCGTCCCGTCGGCAGAGCCGGTCAGAACAACCGGGGTACTGCTCCTGACCCCGGAAGCTTCCGCCACAGAACCGGGTGAAAGCTCTCTCTCATCTGTCTGCGGCGGATCCTGTGTGGAATCTGCCAGAACCGGTCTGTCTCCGCTGCCACAGGCACCAAGGGGCAGACACAGAAAAAGCAGTGTCAGAAGCAATATGAAAAATCCGTTTTTTCTGGATTTCATAAAGTTTCTCCTCGTATGTAAATAGATAATTATATTTTATCACTAATCTGAGGAAATGTGGAGAAAAAAGAAAACAAAAAAAGAGAAAAATACGGGCAGAACAGAGACCGGCTTATGCGAAAGATATACCTGTGCAGGAAACTATTATTAGTAATACTTATATATTTAAGTAAATAAATTCATGACACTAATAACAGCAGAATGGTTGTAAAAAAAATCTCACAATGCTAGAATATTTTCTGTAAAAACAATTGACGATGTGTGATGAAAA
>CAKRFH010000099.1:0-11500 GCA_934320555.1 uncultured Roseburia sp. | reverse complement strand
ATTATGCTTCTGTTATGATTTTTTCTAACCGGTCTAATCCTTCCAAAATCTTTTTTTCACCTGGTTTTCCATAGCCCAACAGGATCACAGGCTTTCTCTCTTTCGGCTTATGGATGTAATGTTCCGAGATTCCCATCAGGCGGATGCCCTGTTTAGCTGCCCGCTCGCACAGCTCCTGCTCTGACAGTGTCGTGTCTATCTGTACCAGAACATGCAGTCCGGCGTTATCCCCGGCAATTTTTTCCACCCATTTTCTTTTTCTGAGCTCACTGACCAGAAAATCGTGCTTATTTTTATAAATACCACGCATCTTATTCAGATGTCTTCCGAAATAGCCGCCCTTTATAAATTCCCGCAGTACCTCCTGCTGGATCTTTGAGACCGTCGCGGCATAAAAACCGCAGGAAATCCGGTAGCGCTCTGCCAAATGTTCCGGGAGCACCATATAACTGATTCGCAGCGACGGCGCAATGCTTTTTGAAAAAGTACCAAGGTAAATCACCTTTTCTTCATGGTCGATGCTCTGCAACGACGGAATCGGTTTTCCTTTATAACGGTACTCACTGTCGTGGTCGTCCTCGATCAGATATCTGCCTGCCTGCTCCGATGCCCATTTTAACAGCTCTAACCGCTGTTTTAACGGCATGACTGTCCCAAGTGGGAACTGGTGGGACGGCATCACATACAGGATGTCCGGATTCTCCTGCCGCACAGTTTCAATCGGCATACTGCCATGGGAATGTGGGACAGCATGTACCTCATAGCCCATATTGCAAAAAGTGCGGTATGCCTGCACATAGGTTGGATCATCCATCAGCACTCTCTTCTCCTTGCCGAGCACCTGTGCCAGCAGCAGTTCTAAATACTCATTTCCGGCGCCGATCACAATCTGGGACGCCTCACAGTTCACACCGCGCGCCTGATGCAGATAGTCCGCAATCACCTCCCGCAGCGCATAATCTCCCTGTCCGTCCCCGGAAAGCAGAATCTCCTCTCGGTCATCTAAGAGAACATTCCTGTGCAGCTTTCTCCACACATTATATGGAAAATCTTCCGTATCAATCGTATACGGGGAAAAATCAATCTCCTGGTCTTTTTTTCTTCGATCCGTATCCGGCTTTGCGCCATGGGATTCTTCTGCCGGATGGGAGGATACCCTTTTTCTCTGCTCTAGCTGATACAGTTCCTCCACATCACAGACGAAATATCCCCTGCACGGCTGCGACTCAATATATCCCTCTGCAAACAGCTGATCATATGCCATCTCCGCCGTGCTCCGGCTCACACCGAGATTTTTCGACAGTAAACGGGTTGACGGCAGTTTCTCCCCTTTGGAAATTCTGCCGTCAACAATTTCATCCCTGATATACTGATAAATTTTTTCATAAAGGGGCGCTTTCGCGCCCCCCTGTAAGTCAATCATGATTTCAATCATTTTCATCCACTCTTATTTGTTCGCCGGAAGCTTGAAAGAGCTCTTAAGCGATACGATACGATTGAATACGAGATGTTCCTCTGTGGAATCCTTTGCATCCACGCAGAAGAATCCCTGGCGTACGAACTGGAAGCTGTCGTATGCCTTTGCCCCTGCAAGATTTTCCTCCACATAGCAGTCCTTTAAGATGGTCAGGGAGTTCGGGTTCAGATTCAGGCTTCCGTCCTCATTGTAAACACCCTTCTCCTCATCTACGATATTCTCGTATAAACGCACTTCTGCTTTCACATTCTTCTCTGCGGATACCCACTGGATCGTACCTTTTACTTTACGTCCATCCGGGCTGTTACCGCCGCGGGAAGCCGGGTCATAAGTACAGTGGATCTCTGTCACTTTGCCGTCCTCATCCTTGACGAAGCTGTTGCAGGTCACAAAGTATGCGTTCATCAAACGTACTTCATTGCCTGGGAACATACGGAAGTACTTCTTTGGTGGCTCCTCCATGAAGTCCTCACGGTCAATGTAGATCTCGCGTCCGAATGGTACTTTTCTACTTCCAAGCTCCTCGTTCTCAAGGTTGTTCACAACATCGAGATATTCCATCTGTCCTTCCGGATAATTGTCGATCACAACTTTTACCGGGTCTAAGATTGCCATCATACGAGGCTTCTTCAGCTTTAAGTCCTCGCGGATGCAATACTCTAACATGGCATAGTCCACAGAGCTGTTCGCTTTGGAAATACCACAGAGTTCTACGAACATCTTG
The DNA here is from genome assembly GCA_934320555.1 of uncultured Roseburia sp. Lineage (GTDB taxonomy): Bacteria > Bacillota > Clostridia > Lachnospirales > Lachnospiraceae > Roseburia. The sequence continues at coordinate 9,299 of CAKRFH010000099.1, read as the reverse complement.
ATGGATTCCGGTGTGAATCCCCTTCTTCTTAATGCTGCGATGGAAACAAGACGCGGATCATCCCATCCGTCTACGATTCCTTCTTCTACAAGACGCTTAATATAACGTTTTCCTGTAACTACATTCGTCAGATATAACTTTGCGAACTCGATCTGTCTCGGCGGCATCTCCTCTTTGTTCGGGATCATATCCTTGCCGACCTCTGCGATCACCCAGTCATATAACGGTCTGTGATCTTCGAACTCTAAGGTACAGATGGAATGTGTGATTCCCTCGATCGCATCCTCTAACGGATGTGCGAAATCATACATCGGGTAAATGCACCACTTGTCCCCGGTTCTGTGATGTGCCATATGTGCCACACGGTAGATAACCGGATCTCTCATATTGATATTTGAAGATGCCATATCGATTCTCGCACGAAGCACCTTCTCCCCATCTGCAAACTTGCCATTCTTCATGTCCTCAAATAAAGCAAGGTTCTCCTCTACAGAACGGGTGCTGTATGGATCTTCTTTTCCAGGCTCTGTCAGTGTTCCTCTATATTCACGGATCTGCTCTGCGGAAAGATCAGACACATATGCCTTACCTTTCTCGATCAGCTTCACAGCAGCCTCATACATCTGGTCAAAATAATCCGATGCAAAGAACAGTCTTCCTTCCCAGTCAGCGCCCAACCATGCAATATCTGCCTCGATTGCTTCTACAAATTCCGTCTTCTCTTTTGTCGGGTTCGTATCATCAAAACGAAGGTTGAACTTTCCGTTATATTTCTGTGAAAGTCCGTAGTTTAAAAGAATGGACTTGGCATGTCCGATATGCAAATATCCATTCGGTTCTGGTGGGAATCTTGTGTGGACTTCCTGACAATGTCCTTCCTCTATATCTTTATCAATGATCTGCTCAATAAAATTCTTGGAGACAACTTCATTTTCCATTTTGTCTATATCCTCCTGAAAACATTCTTCTACTATCATACATGATGCACCGTGATCCCGCAAGTGTATTTTTTTAGTTTGTGCTCTTGACTATCCTCTTAAAATCGCTTACTGTTGAGGAAGATTCACAAATAATAAATAGAAAGGAATCTCTTATGGAAAAAATAGCAAGCTTTACCATTGATCACATGAAATTAGAACCGGGCGTGTACGTGTCAAGAAAAGACACAGTCGGATCAGAAGTCATCACCACTTTCGACCTGCGCATGACCTCCCCGAACGATGAGCCTGTCATGAACACTGCCGAGATGCACACCATCGAGCATCTTGCCGCTACATTTTTAAGAAACCATCCGGTGTATGGTCCAAAGACCATCTATTTCGGACCGATGGGATGCCGCACCGGTTTCTATCTGCTGCTTGCCGGCGATTATGAATCCAGAGATATTGTCGGTCTGATGATTGAAATGTTCGAATTCATCCGCGATTTCGATGATGAAGTACCTGGTGCAAGCCCGAAAGACTGTGGCAATTACCTCGACATGAATCTTGGCATGGCAAATTATCTCGCCAAACGCTACTTAGACCGCACACTGTACCAGATTGATGAGAAGCATCTGGTTTATCCGGAATAATCTTCCCATTTTTCAGAAACCCCCATGAACTTCCAGGCGGGCATCTGCCGCAGAAGTTCATGGGGGTTCTATTTAGAAACATCCTGTTATTTAAATCTCATCAAAAGATTCCTTTAATTTATCCATGAATCCTTTTTTCTTTTTCCCCTTTTCTGAGGTGCTGTTACCAGCGTTTTCCCGGTTTAAGGAGTTACCTGACAGTTCATCGAAATGACGCAGCGCCTCCTTTGCCTCTCCACTTAAGCCGGTCGGAGTCTGTACTACAAGTGTAACGTACTGGTCACCGCGCACTTCTTTATTTCTCAGGGACGGAACACCTTTTCCTTTTAACCGGATCTTGGTGTCGGTCTGGGTGCCCGGCTTTACTTCGTATAATACATCGCCGTCTACCGTATTGATACGGATCTCACCACCTAATGCAGCCTGTGCGAATGTGATCGGTGCTGTCGAGTAAATATTCATATCCTGACGCTGGAAGACCGGATGTCTGGACACTACCACCTCTACTAAAAGATCTCCTCTTGGTCCTCCGTTGATACCAGGCTCGCCCTTCTCACGGATGCGGACACTCTGCCCGTTGTCGATACCTGCCGGAATCGTCACCTGAATCTTTCTCTTTCTGGCAATATATCCTGTACCACGGCAATCCGGACACTTCTCCTTTACCACCTTACCGGAACCATTACATTCCGGACAGGTCTGTACATTCTGAACGGTTCCGAAGAACGACTGCTGTGAAAATACAACCTTACCTTTTCCTCCACACTTACCGCATGTCTCCGGGCTTGTTCCAGGCTTGGCACCTGTTCCGTGGCAGGTTGCACATTCATCCTTTAAGACCATCTCAATCTCTTTCTCACAGCCGAATACAGCTTCCTCAAATGTGATCCGGACACTGGTTCTTAAATTGGCGCCCTTCATCGGACCATCATTTGCTCTCCGTCTTGAGCCGCCACCACCGAAGAAGTCGCCGAAAATGTCGCCGAAAATATCACCCATATCCATACCGGAGAAGTCGAATCCACCTGCTCCTGCACCGCCCGTGCCATCAAATGCCGCATGACCGAACTGATCGTACTGCTTTCTCTTCTCCGCATCACTTAAAACAGCGTATGCTTCCTGTGCCTCCTTGAACTTCTCCTCACATTCTTTGTCTCCCGGATGCATATCCGGATGATACTTCTTGGCAAGAGTACGGAATGCCTTTTTTATATCAGCGTCACTGGCGTTCTTCGGAACACCGAGGACTTCATAATAATCTCTCTTCTCTGCCATAACTGTTACTCCTTGTTATCCTTTTTCTGTTCTTTCTCTATGACCGCATATAGGGTTTCCGGATCCCCGGAAACCCCTTCTGCATGCAGGATATCTGAATCCCTCTTCATCTTATTCAGATTTCAGTAGTTCTCTCAGATTCACTGCCTCTTTTCTATTTAGACTTCTTTGAAATCTGCATCTACGACATCATCGTCTGCTGCACCGGTATTTCCTGTCTGGGCACCACCCATGTTGCTCATGTCAGGACCTGCGCCCTGTGCACCCTGAGCTGCCTGTGCCTGCTCATACATCTTTGCAAATACCTTCTGTGCGCTCTGTGTCAGCTTCTCCTGAGCAGCTTTCATCTCAGCTACATCAGCTTCTGTCATCTCTTCTGCATTCTGGTGTGCATCCAGGAAGGACTTTAATGCATTCATATCAGCCTCTACAGCTGCTTTATCGTTTGCATCTAAGCCTGCTCCAACCTGATCTAATGCCTGCTGTGTCTGGAATACGAAGGAATCTGCATCGTTTCTCGCATCGATTGCTTCTTTTCTCTTCTTATCCTGAGCTTCGAACTCAGCAGCTTCCTTGACTGCCTTGTCGATCTCATCCTCGGACATATTAGATCCGGATGTAATTGTGATATGCTGCTCTTTTCCAGTTCCAAGATCCTTTGCAGATACATTTACAATACCGTTTGCATCGATATCGAAAGTAACCTCGATCTGTGGAACACCACGACGTGCTGGTGGAATACCATCCAGACGGAACTGTCCAAGGGATTTGTTATCTCTTGCAAACTGTCTCTCACCCTGTACAACGTTGATATCAACGGCTGTCTGGTTATCAGCGGCTGTGGAGAAGATCTGGCTCTTCTTGGTAGGAATGGTTGTATTTCTCTCGATCAGTCTTGTTGCGATACCACCCATTGTCTCGATAGATAAGGATAATGGTGTTACATCAAGAAGTAAGATCTCACCGGCACCGGCATCTCCTGCTAACTTACCACCCTGGATAGAAGCACCGATTGCTACACACTCATCCGGGTTTAAGGATTTGCTAGGCTCTTTGCCTGTCAACTGTCTTACCTTATCCTGAACAGCCGGGATACGTGTAGAACCACCGACTAATAATACCTGACCAAGGTCTGCATTGGTAAGTCCTGCATCTCTCATTGCGTTCTGAACAGGAATTGCTGTTCTCTCAACAAGGTCATGTGTCAGTTCATCAAATTTTGCTCTTGTAAGGTTCATATCAAAATGCTTTGGACCCTCTGCTGTAGCTGTGATGAATGGTAAGTTGATATTGGTTGTAGTTGCGGAAGAAAGCTCTTTCTTTGCTTTCTCTGCTGCTTCTTTTAATCTCTGAAGTGCCATCTTATCACCGGATAAATCAACACCTTCTGCTTTCTTGAATTCATCGATCATCCACTGTGTGATCTTGTTATCGAAGTCATCACCACCGAGGTGTGTATCACCGTTTGTAGATAATACTTCGATGACACCGTCACCGATCTCAATGATAGATACATCGAATGTACCACCACCTAAGTCGTATACCATGATCTTCTGCTCTTTCTCGTTGTCAAGACCATAAGCTAATGCTGCGGCTGTAGGCTCGTTGATAATACGCTTTACGTCAAGTCCTGCGATCTTGCCGGCATCCTTGGTTGCCTGACGCTGAGCATCGTTAAAGTATGCAGGTACTGTGATAACTGCCTCTGTTACTTTTTCTCCCAAATATCCCTCTGCATCCGCTTTTAACTTCTGAAGGATCATAGCGGAAATCTGCTGTGGAGAATACTGTTTGTCATCGATGGATACCTTGTAATCAGATCCCATATGTCTCTTAATAGAAGAAATGGTCTTCTCTGCGTTGGTAACTGCCTGACGCTTTGCAGGTTCACCGACTAATCTCTCACCGCTTTTTGTAAATGCAACGATAGATGGTGTTGTTCTTGCGCCTTCCTGGTTTGCGATAACGGTAGGTTTTCCACCTTCCATAACAGCTACACAGCTATTTGTTGTTCCTAAGTCAATACCGATAATTTTACTCATAATATTTTCCTCCTTGCTATGATAGAAAATTGTAATTTTACTCTTTTATCCTCTCCGGGTACCGGAGATTCCTAATTATATAAAATAAATAATATTAATTAGCTACTTTCACCATGCTGTGTCTGACTACACTGTCATGGTACATATAACCCTTCATCAGTTCCTCGGCAACTATATTCTCGCCGAGCTCCTCATCTTCCACATGCATCACTGCGTTGTGGAAATCCGGGTTGAATTCCTTACCGACCGCTTCGATCGGTTCCACACCGGCTTCTGCCAATGTGGTGAGCATCTGCTTATATACTTTATCCATTCCTACAACGAAGGCATCTTCCTTCTGTTCTTCCGGAACGGCTGCAAGACCTCTTTCAAAATTATCAATCACCGGAAGGATCTTCTCAATGATTGATTTGGCTCCCATATCGAACATCTGTGACTTTTCCTTTTCGGAACGCTTACGGAAGTTTTCAAATTCTGCCATCTGACGTCTTACTCTGTCCGTCAGTTCTTCGATCTGTTCGTCCTTTTTGTCTTTCTTTTTTTTGAAAAAGCCTTTTTTATTGTCATCAGAAGCTTCCTTTTCCTCCTCCGGGGCGTCTGCCTCTTCTGTTGTCTGCTCTGTCTCTGCCGCCTGTTCTGCCTCACAGGATTCTGTCTGTTCGTCCTGCTTCTCTGTCTGGGCATTTTCCAGATTTTCCAATACTTCTTCTAAAATCTCTTCTTTATTTGCTTTCTGCATTTCCCAGCTACCTTTCTATGTTTCTCCTTTCGGTTTATCTAAAATACCGTCTAAGGATTTCTTTAATGTTTTCAGATTCGCCATGACATTCTCGTAATCCATACGCTTCGGTCCGACAATTCCGATCGTTCCACGGACGCCTTCACCCAGCTCGTAGGTTGCGGTCACAACGCTGCAATCCTTCATGGTCTGGATCGGACTTTCATTTCCAATGTAAACCTGAATGCCTGTATTGTCATTATCGACTAAGTTCTCTGCCACCAGGCTTGCTAACTGCTGCTTCTCTTCGAATGTGGAGATCAGCTCGGTCGCCTTCTCGGTGGAATCCGAAAGCTCCGGATACTTGAACAGGTTCGTTGTACCGCTTGTGTAAATCTTGATGTCGTCATCCTGTCCCATCGTCTCTGCCAAAGTATCAAGTACATTGTTCACGATGTCGCTGTGGATTCCTGCCTGTTCCTTCAACTTGGAAATCGTTCCGAGATTGATCTCTTCTAAAGCAAGTCCGTTAAGATTCGAGTTCAACAGGAAATTCAGCTTCAGCATCGTCTCATTGTCGATTGGCTCCATCACCGGGATCATCTTGTTCTTCACCATGTTCCCCTCAGTGACGATAACTGCCAGGATGTGCTCCTCATCCACATTCGAGAGCTGTATGAACTTCACCTTGTTCCGGTGGAAGCTCGGTGCAGAAACCATTGTTGCATAGTTGGTATTCGCTGCGAGAATCTTCGCCACCTGCTGTAGAACCTGTTCCATCTTCTCGGTGTGCTCGATCACGAACTGCTTCATGTCATCGACTTCCCGGTTCTTCTCTTCCATCAGATGGTCCACATAGAAGCGGTATCCTTTATCAGAAGGAATTCTTCCTGCCGAGGTATGTGGCTGAAGGATGTAACCTAATTCCTCTAAGTCTGCCATCTCATTGCGGATCGTTGCAGAACTCAAATTCAAATCGGTATATTTGGAAATGGTTCTTGATCCAACCGGTTCGCCTGTTTCCAGGTAGTTACGAATGATTGCATTTAAAATTTTTGTTTTCCGTTCGTCTAATTCAAGTTCTTCCATTTACTCACTCCTATTTTCCGGAGACATCTTGTTGTTTTCAGATTTGTTAGCACTCATTTGTTTGGAGTGCTAATATCTATGTACCTAACATAGCACCTTACTATTTTTTTGTCAACACCCTTTTGGAGCTTTTTTCAATCTTTTTTGTGAATTATTTGTGATGAATCTTTTACTCGCATTTCCGGTTTTTTCCGAAAATAATGTCATAATTAACTTTCCGATAAAAAATATCTTCCATTCCATCCCCAAGCACTGCTTTGTTTCCAAGCATCCACATGATCTTCGCGATCACAGACTCCAATGTCATATCGTAGGATTCCAAAAAGCGGCAGTATTTCTTCATGTCGTGTCCCACTTCGTACACGGTCATGTCACTTCCCTCGTGAGCCACCTGCGTTGCCATGACAACAAGCCTGTTCGGGAACTCCTGGCATAGTTTATAAAAATCATCTGCGATAGAATTCGGAATTCCTCCAACCCCAAAGCTTTCCACGATGATACAGTCATAATTTTCAAAAATGCTGCGCAGCACACGCGGTTTGATTCCCGGAATCATTTTTATAAGGTAGACATTCTCATTCAGCTCCTCATAGAAACGAACTTCCTCTTCATATGGAAGAGACGGAATATAGCGCATAATATTACCATCCTGGATCACTGCAAGATAAGGGAAATCAATGCTGGAAAATGCATTGTAGCTCTTAGACCGCACCTTCTTTGCCCTCGTTCCCGCGATAACTTTTCCGTCAAATACAATCTGAACCCCCTGTGACCGGTCGTCTGCCGCATACCGGAAGCTGTCGAGCAGGTTGGATTTTGCATCTGTAATCTCAAGGTCGATCGGCTTTTGTGCCCCGGTGATCACGATCGGTTTCGGAGAGTTCTGGATCATATAAGAAAGTGCTGCCGCCGTGTATGCCATTGTGTCCGTTCCGTGTGCAATGACAAACCCATCGTAAGCATCGTAATTTTCCCGGATCGTGTGCACCATCCTTTTCCAGTGCTTTGGCTCCATGTTCGAGCTGTCCAGGTTCAATAACTGTATGGCATGGAACGCGCAGATTTCATTCACCTGTGGAATATACTGCATCAGTTCGTCCGGCGTGATCTGAGGTTTTAACCCACTGTCCGACTTTTTGGATGCAATCGTACCGCCTGTTGCGATAAGTAAAATTTTCTTTTTTTCTGACATTGTTTTCTCCTGTTTCTTCTGTCCGTCTGCCTGAATACCGTCTTTTTCCGGGATACATCCCTTTATTTCATCAGATAAATGGAGAGATCCGCAAGCAGCCTGTCCACGTTTTCTTCTTTTGTTGCCCAGCTTGTGCAAAAACGTACGGCACTGTGTGTCTCATCCATCCGTGCCTGATACGCATAACTGTAGTTTTCCTTTAATTTTTCTAAAACAGTATCCGGTAAGATTGGAAACTGCTGGTTTGTCGGAGAGTCAATGTAGAATTTCACTCCCATTTTGGTCAGTTCGTCCCGCATTTTCTCTGCAAGGCGTGCTGCATGCGCCGAAATCTCAAAGTAGCGGTTCTCCTCGAATAAAGTCAGAAACTGTAACCCGAGCAGCCTTCCCTTTGCAAGCATTCCGCCGCGCTGCTTGATGTTGTAGCGGAAGTCACGTTTCAGCTCCTCATTGCGGATCACAACTGCCTCCCCGAAAAGTGCACCCACTTTCGTGCCCCCGATATAGAATACATCTGTATTGGCAGTGATATCCTCTAACGTCAGGTCATTATCCCTGCACATAAGACCGTATCCGAGTCTTGCCCCGTCTAAGAAGAGATAGACACCACGCTCTTTGCACACCTGATAGATGGCCTGCAGTTCTGCCTTTTTGTAGATGGTCCCGATCTCGGTCGGATTAGAGATGTAGACCATTTTCGGCTGCACCATATGCTCGAAGCTCTCGTCTGCGAAGTGTGCATCCACGTACTGTGCGATCTGCTCTGCCGTCAGCTTGCCATCCGGTGTATCCAGGTTGAGACATTTGTGTCCACACGCCTCCAATGCACCTGTCTCATGCACGTTGATATGTCCGGTTGTCGCAGTGATGACTCCCTGATAATGTTTTAACGCTGCCGAGATCACGGTCACGTTTGTCTGTGTACCGCCTACGAGGAAGTGCACATCCACACTCTCATCGCCGCATGCCCTGCGGATGCGTGTTCTCGCCTGCTCACAGTATTCGTCCTCCCCGTAGCCGGCAGTCTGCTCCATGTTGGTCTCTGCCAGTTTCTCTAAGATTGCCGGATGGCATCCTTCTGTATAGTCGCTGTTGAATCTGATCATTTTTTTCTCCTCTTTCTTTCCTTTTTTTTCATCTGCCTGATTTCTGCTGCTTTCAACATTTCCGCATAATATCATTCTTACTTTGCCTATTTATAATTCTCTTTGCTGACAAATCCGGGTTTGGCATTCTCCCTTGCATATGGATAACAGCATACGAAGCCTGGATTCTGCCGACCGAAGGAATGGCAGAATCCAAGCACGGTAAGCAGCATCTATCTAAGTCTTTCTCTACCGGAAGCGGATTCTTCCGGGGTGAATGGCTAGCCTTCCCGCCTTGGATATAGGCTGTGGAGCCGCCCTGCCT
>CAKRFH010000098.1:0-11527 GCA_934320555.1 uncultured Roseburia sp. | reverse complement strand
ATCCTTCGTAATGAGTGGGGATTCCAGGGAATGGTCATCACAGATTATGATGGTTCTTACGGATACATGATCACAGATCACTGTGTTCGTGCCGGAAATGACCTGATGCTCGGATTTAGCTCTCAGGCATCTAACCAGCTGACCAATACAGAGAGTGCAACTCTTAATAACGCACTTCGCACATCATGCAAGAACATCATGTATACAATCGCAAACAGCGGTTATTATACAAATACGACTGATGATGGCGGAATGTCAAATATGACAAAACTCTTCGTAACTATTGATGTTGTAACAGTATTATTAGTAGTACTCTGCATGGCACTTGTGATCGTTCGTTATCGCAAAAAACATGCAAAAACAGTAGCAGAAGTTACACCGGAAGAGAAGACAGAAGAATAGATTATTCCGCACCCTGTGTGCAAGGATAACAGAACTTAAAATATGACAGGAAAGTCCCTGCGTGTTCGATAAGGAGCATGTGGGGGCTTTTTTATGGAATGGAAAGGGCATGATTTGCAGGGCGTGCATTCCGTTGTCTGGCAGAGAGGATGAGTTCTTATCGGATGAAACAGTAAATGTTATCGCATAGGCACAGGAACTGTGGTATACTGTGCCTATGTAAAATGCTAAAGTGCCCATAAGATATTTAGGTATTTATTAACCAAAATATCTTATAGACTATTGCATAGTATCAAGCCGTTGGGTATAATAAAAGATATTTGGGGATATAATAACCAAAATATCTTTTAGGAGAAATGCTATGGTAAAAGAAATTAAAAGAGATTACTATTTAGAACAACTTATAAAGCGTGAAGGAAATGGTCTGATTAAAATTGTAACAGGAATAAGAAGATGTGGAAAATCATATTTGTTGCGAACCCTGTTTAAAAATCATCTGCTTGAAAATGGAGTGGATGAAAAACATATCATTGAAATGGCATTTGATTTATTTGATAATATAGACTATCGAGATCCGAAACGCTTTTATCCTTGGGCAAAAGAACAGATTCAGGATGATGAAAAATATTACTTTCTTTTAGATGAAGTACAACTGCTGGATGAATTTGTGAGCGTGCTTAACGGTTTAGCGGATAAGAAGAATTGCGATGTGTTTGTAACGGGAAGTAATGCGAAGTTTTTATCCAGAGATATAGCTACTGAATTTGGAGGCAGGGGGGATGAGGTTCATATGTACCCTTTGAGCTTTTCGGAATTTATGAGTTGTTATGATGGAAACAAATATGATGGATGGAACGAATATATTACTTATGGAGGTATTCCATTGGTGGTATTAGCTGAAACGGATGAGCAAAAAATGAATCTATTGGATAATCTGCTTCAGGAAACATATATCAGTGATATTGTGAAACGAAACAAAATCAGAAATGTTGGAGAGATGGAATCGCTGCTTGATGTTTTGGCATCTGCAATTGGTGCGTTGACGAATCCTAACAAACTTCAGAAAACATTTAAAAGTGTAAATAATTCGAAGATTACAGCAACAACGATTACGAAATATATTGAATATTTGGAGGATGCTTTTTTAATTGAAGAGGCGAACAGATATGATATTAAGGGAAAATCCTATATTGGTACACCATTGAAGTACTATTTTATGGATATGGGACTCAGAAATTCAAGAATCCATTATAGGCAAATGGAAGTGACACATTCTATGGAGAACGTAATTTACAATGAATTAAGAATGAGAGGCTTTCATGTGGATGTTGGCAATCTGACTGTTGTTGAAAAGGGGAAAGATGCAAAACCGGTAAAAAAGCAACTGGAAGTCGATTTTATCTGTAATAAGGGTTCTAAAAAATATTATATCCAGTCCGCGTATATGTTGGAGACAGAAGCAAAAATGGAACAAGAGATTCGTCCTTTTTTGAAAATAAATGATTCATTTAAGAAGATTGTAATTACATCTGATACACCAAAACCATTTTATAATGATCAGGGTATTTTAATCATGAATGTGTATGAATTTTTATTAAATACAAATTCGTTGGAATTATAAAAGGTAACGATTCGATCGGGAGTTGCGGAGAAATAATGATGATCAAGACAGATCGACTTTCAATCAGACGAGTTCGCACTGACGACCGGATAGCAATTCAAGATATATGGGCAGAGGCAGCTTTTATGCACAATATGACAAGCCCAATGCTTTGGATGACCAGTCTGTTTCCCTCAGAATTTCAAAGTGGACTTCCTTTTCGAATAGCGATAAACTTATTGGAAGAAGGCTGTTAGATTGTCAGAATCCGGAATCCGGGGATATCATACAGCAGGATCATCTTATTGATATAATTATGACACGGATTCAAAAAGAACCAGGAAGGTAAGATAGATAGAAAATGTTATTAGAAGAATTTGACGCAAATAAAACTGCAATCATCAACCCGGATATGTGTGTGGAGAAGATTGAAAATTTTCCGGAAGTTACGATTTCCTGTTTTTCAGAAGAACTTTTCAATGAGGTACTGGAATTTTTTCGGGCAAAAGAAATAGCAAGTGTACATTCTGCAAGTGGCTTGAATCCTATTTATGAAGTTACATATAAAGGAAAAAGATTTGCAATGTTCAAATCAATGGTCGGGGAACCTTTATGCGTGGGACAGTACGAAGAAATAATCGCAATGGGAAGTAAAAGACTGATTTTGCTTGGAAATTGTGGAGTATTAGATAAGCGGATTGAAGATTGTGGAATTATTATTCCGATTAAGGCTGTCAGGGATGAGGGAACAAGTTACCACTATGCGAAGCCGTGTGACACAATTGATGTAAATCATAAGTACAGGGATGAGTTTAAGAAAGTACTGAAAGAGTTTGGATATCCTTATGTGGAAGGGATCACATGGACAACAGACGCCTGCTATAGAGAAACAAGGGATAAGGTAAATAAGAGAAAAGAAATGGGTGCGGTCTGCGTTGAGATGGAATGTGCCGGAATGCAGGCACTCTGCGATTTCAGAGGGACAGAATTTTTCCAGTTCTTTTATGCAGGAGATAACCTTGACCATACATCCTGGGAGCCGAGAAGTTTATCAGGCAGCACAAGATTAGATGAAAAGAGTAAAATCATGCTACTGGCCTTTGAGCTTGGGTTTAATATATTAGAAAAATTGTAGAAGGAATGATGAATATGCAGTTAGCTACAGAGCTTAAAGGAAAACTTTGTCCATTGCATGAATACAAATAAAAAATCTTAAGGTATGAAAAGAATAGTGTGTAGACGAATCGCATATGCTAATTAGGATTATGGGGATCTGCGCATTAAATGCAAGATAATGAGTGGGGATTTGCGCATCAAATGTGAGATGATGAACGGGGATTTGCGTATAATACACATTTGCACGAACGGGGATTTGCGATATAATTTGTAAAAATAGTATGATTTTTGAAAGGTGTATTCCATTATCTGCCGGTATATATGATCCCATTTTTGTAAACACTTTACCATTTATGCTGAAAAAAGCACAGATTGTGCAGATTTTTTCTATAGAAAAATCCTTATGTTAGGATAGTAATAAAGAAATAGAAGTCAGAGCGTGAAAGGATAATTACTATGGAAAAATTAAAAAATTTATGGGCAGGATTTGCCGAAAAGCATCCGGGCGCATCAAAATGGATCCGCGAGGGTGGATTATTCGTTATTGTCAGCAACTTAATCACAGTATTGAAATACCTGATGTTACTGTTTTTACCGCTTGCATTCGCAGGGCTTCCAAACATTGATTTTGGTTTCCCGGGAATCGATATTACACTGTTCGGAGAGACCTTCAAGTGGAACATCATCGGTTATGATGCCGCACATGGCGGACTGCCATATTTCTGCGCTTACATGATCGCCATGGTGATCGGTGAGTGCATCAACTTCCCAATCCAGAGAAGCTTCGTCTTCCGCAGCAAGGGAAATATCTGGTATCAGGGAATGTGGTATCTGATCGCATTCTGCATCGTTACCTGTATCGTAAACTCCATCAACTGTATCTGGGTTGCAGTTGCAGGATTGTTTGTGCCGAACTGGCTGTACAACATCGGAACAACCGTATTGAACGGTGGAGTATCTATGGTGGTATTCTTCTTTGTCAATAAGATTATTTTCCCGGAAGGGGAGGCAAAGAAGGCGGAAGCTTAAGATACTGCTATATAAGAATATTACGGGAGCTGTCACAGGAAAGTGGCAGCTCTTTTGTATTCTGTTCAGCTATTTCCGAGCAGTTCATCACATAAAGCAAGATATTTTTCCGTATAAATACTGTTCTTCCCCCAGACGAAGTCAAAGTCATGCTTCATTTTAAAGTCATCAAGCTGGATTTCCTTGAGGATGTTCTGGTTTAACTCTTCTAAGACAGCAACCTTATACATAAAGGAGATGCCGCAGTCTTTCTTTAAGAAGCTGATAATGGTATGCATGTTCTCCACCTCAATATAGTGGGTGAAGTTCGAGATGCGGAGTCCCCTTGCAAGCAGGTTTTCCTCAAGGATATTTCGTGTACCGGAACCGGATTTCCGGACGATCAGGCGCTCCCCAATCAGGTCACTGACGGTGGACGGGGTGCCGGATACAAACTGATGATTTGCAGCACAGACGGCGATATAGTCCTCTGTGCTGTATTTTTTATGCGCATAATGTTCCTTCGGATAATTTCCCTCGATAATCGCCATGTCAATCTCCCCGGCATCTAAAAGCCCAAGCAGAAGTGCTGTGTTACCATAGTGCAGATGGATATTCATATGCGGATGATTTAACAGGAAAGACGCCAGCCTGTCTACGATCGCATATTCGCCGATGGTCATAGTAACACCGATGGAGAGCGATTCGATGCGGTTAGACAGACTCCGGATTTCAAGCTGGATATTCTTCTCATCGTTCTTCATGGAGGTGAGACGCCTTTTCAAAACTTCCCCGGCGGGGGTGAGAGAGAGCTGTTTATTATGGTATTCAAACAGCGCAGCCTGATATTCATTTTCCAGAAAATGGATATGCTGGGAGACAGCCGGCTGCGTGATGTGGAGTTCTTTTGCGGCCGCGGTGAAATTCATGGTCTTGCATACAGTTAAGAAAGTATCGGTTCGGAAATCTAACATAGTGCTCCCTCATTATAAATAATTGTGAAACTCATAGAAAACGTATATTGGATTGTGCACGATGACCGAAAACATAAGAAGACACTGGGGAGCCGCCGGTCCTTAGCGACCGTATTTTGGTCGCTTAGTACCGCTGCGAGCGACACGTAGCGAGAGCGTGTCTTCGTTGTTTTTGGTCATTGGGCACAATCTTCAGAACGAAAAGGTGAGTTTCACAATTATTCGTTATAATAAAAATTTATGTATCCATAAAATTATATAATTTTTCATTATCAATGTCCAGTGCTATAATGCAATCATCAAAAGGAGAACAGTCACCGTCCGATGTGAAGGGAAGAGCACAGCGGAATGGAGTGGCTATAGGACATATTTTTTTTCATGCGTAAAGACCCCCGGATAGAATCCGGAGGTCTGATTTTTTATAGGCATAAAAGGGAATCCACCTTTACATTCATGTAAAATTTATGTAAAATAGAACTATTGAAAAAGGGCAGAACTGCGGATGATACCAGATGTGGTTTGGCTCTTTCTTTTTCGTTCCTGACAATACATGACAAGCTGAGCTTTTACTCACTAGTAGAATGTCCACAGAGCATGTATTCGGTTGTGGAGCGAAAGATACGGGCAGAGAGACGGGGAATGATCTGCCCTGGATGTGCAGAAAGGGTATGGCAAAGGAGAAAAAGAATGAAAAAAATAAGGACAGTGCTTACGTCAGTACTTACAGGAGTTCTGGCAATCACAACATTATTCGGCACACAGCCGGTATACGCAGAGACGGCAGATACGGCCAAAACGGTAGATATTGTATTCACACACGACATACACTCGCACCTGAACACCTTTACAACTGTAGTTGATGAGCAGGAGAAGGAAGTGGGCGGATTTGCGCGCATCAATACACTGATTCAGGAGCAGAAGGCAAAGAACCCGGATACGTTAGTGATTGATGGCGGTGATTTCTCCATGGGAACACTGATTCAGACCGTATTTGAGACGCAGGCGGCAGAGATCCGGATGCTGGGCTATCTGGGCTGCGAGGTGACAACGCTCGGCAACCACGAATTTGATTACCGCTCTAAGGGGCTTGCGAATATGTTAAACAGCGCGGCAGAGTCCGGTGACAATGTTCCTGCGATGGTAGTCTGCAACGTGGACTGGGATGCGATGGAGGCGGACGGACTGACGGAAGGACAGCAGCTCATCAAGGAAGCGTTTGAAGAGTACGGTGTGAAAGACTACACCGTGATTGAAAAAGGGGACGTGGACATTGCAGTTGTCGGTGTCTTCGGAAAAGACGCGCTCGCCTGTGCACCGACCTGTGAGCTGAAGTTTGAAGACCCGGTGGAAGCGGTGAAGGAGACGGTCGAGGAAATCAAGGAGAATGAGGACGTCGATATGATCGTCTGTGTTTCCCACAGTGGAACCTGGGAGGACGAGAGTAAGTCTGAGGATGAGATCTTAGCGAAAGCAGTTCCGGATCTTGACCTCATTTTAAGCGGACATACCCACACTACATTAGAAGAGCCGGTCGTGCACGGGGATACCTATATCGTATCCTGTGGGGAGTACGGGAAGAACCTGGGTGAGCTTTCCATGACACAGAAGGACGATGGCAGATGGGAGATGTCCTCCTATGCGCTTGTCCCGATTACGACTGATATCGCATCTGACGCGGATACACAGAATACAATCGACGGATTTATGGATACTGTGGACAGCGATTATCTGGCACAGTTCGGCTATACAAAGGATCAGGTGCTGGCGGAGAATGACATCAATTTTTCCGCACAGAAGGATCTGGAGAATATTCACGAAGAACACAATCTGGGTGATATCATGTCCGATGCCTATGTCTATGCTGTGGAACATGCGGCAGATTTCGACGGCGTGCCGGTGGATGTGGCAGTGGTTCCGAGCGGAACCGTGCGAGATACTTATGCAAAGGGTGATATCACGGTAGAGCAGGTGTTCAATTCCTTCTCCCTTGGAATCGGCGCGGACGGCGTGCCGGGGTATCCGTTGATCAGTGTGTACCTGACCGGGAAAGAGTTAAAGACGGCGGCAGAGATCGATGCATCGGTATCAGATTTTATGACAACGGCAAGGCTTTATTGCAGCGGACTGAATTTTACATATAATCCACACCGCCTCATCTTAAATAAAGTGACGGATGTCTACTTAGATGACGGCACGCAGAGAATCGAATTAGAGGACGACAAGCTGTACCGTGTAGTTGCAGATCTTTACAGCGGACAGATGTTAAGTGCGGTGACAGACATGTCCTACGGATTGTTATCCCTCGTTCCGAAATACGCAGATGGAACGCCAATCGAGGATTTTGAAGATGTCATTATCACAGAAAACGGCAAAGAATTAAAGGCATGGGATGCGATCGCAAGATATATGGAATCCTTCGAGGATACGGACGGTGACGGCATCGCAAATGTGCCGGAATATTACAGCACGACACACTTCAGAAAACAGGTAGATGACAGCAGAAATATTGTCAACCTCATCAAGAATCCGAATAAGTTCACTGCAATCATTGCAGGTGCCGTTGTGGTCTTGATTTTACTGGTTGTTTTGATTATAGTGTTAATCAGAAAGATTGTCAGAAAAGTGAAGGCAAAGAAAAAGAGAAAATAAAAAAAGCCCCGGAGCTAAGGGATTCTGTGGGCTTGTGAAAAGATAACGGGACAGACAGGAGAGAAAGATGGGCGCACAGGATAAGACGGAAAAAGTATTGCGGGAACTGCATGTTCTCGTCTCAAAAAGTGAGACGTATGAGAAGAACCCGGAACAGATCATTGTAGAAAAAAAGAAGCTGGTAGACCTTCTGAAAGAAGTTGCCGTCTGCATGTCAGAGCTTATGGAAGAGTACGAGATGACGGAGCAGGCGAAGGAGAAATCTGAGCGGGAGCACAGAAAGATCGGGGAAGAGATTATCATCGATGCGAAGAAGAAGGCGGAGGACGTCTATGCGGCATCTGTCCTGTATACAGACGAGGCGCTTAAGCGGGTACTTGATATTATGCAGGAGACCAACGAGTCTGTGAAGAAGGTATTCGGGCAGATGGAGGAGAAGCTCGAGAAGGAACGCCAGTATGTGACCGAGGACAAATCCGAGCTGAAAGGACACTTACAGGATCTAAAGGACACCGACAAATACATGGGCATCATCGAGGAGCGCAACAAGAAGATCGCGAAGGAGAAGAAGTGGAAGGAAGACGGCACAGAAACACCGCATTACGCTTCCGCAAAGCCGGAGATCAAGATCAACAAGGACTACTTCGAACAGCACGGGCTAAGCTTCGAGGATGCAGAGCCGGAAGCACCGGAAGAGAAGAAGGAGCCGGAAGCGCCACAGATCAGTGTGAATCTGGATTCGGAATACTTTAAATGGAAAGAGCAGGGAGAACAACCGGAGATCCCGGATGTGAAGCAGCCGGAGAAGAAGTCGATTTTTGGCAAATTTATAAAATAGACAAAGAAAAATGGGAGCGCCGCAAAAAGGTGCTCCCATTTTGGCAAATTAAGAGACAATTAAGATTTTCCCACTGTTAAATCTTAATTTTTACTGATAAAATGGACACAGAAAACGATGATAAAGACCGGTGGGAGGTCGATGAAATTACGCAGATACAGGAGGGTGAACATGCAGACAATCTTAGTATGTGATGATGATAAAGAAATTGTGGAAGCAATCGAAATATATTTACAGCAGGAAGGGTTCCGCGTCTTAAAAGCCTACGATGGCGAGGAAGCGCTGGAAATTTTAAAGGACAACGAGGTGCATCTTCTCATCATGGACGTTATGATGCCGAAGCTTGACGGCATCCGCGCAACGT
Source organism: uncultured Roseburia sp. (assembly GCA_934320555.1). Taxonomy (GTDB): domain Bacteria; phylum Bacillota; class Clostridia; order Lachnospirales; family Lachnospiraceae; genus Roseburia. Next base: position 2,576 of record CAKRFH010000098.1, on the reverse strand, counting down.
TAAAGATCCGGGAGAACAGCAGTATCCCGATCATTATCCTGTCTGCAAAGACCGAGGATTCGGACAAAATCTTAGGGCTTAATATTGGTGCGGACGATTATGTGGAGAAGCCGTTCAACCCGCTTGAGCTTGTTGCAAGGGTGAAGTCACAGCTGCGCCGTTATACTCAGCTTGGCAATGCCGCAGAGGCAGCCGGGGGCAATGTATATACAGTGGGAGGCCTGAGCATCAATGATGATCTGAAGGAAGTTACGGTTGACGGGGAGGTCGTGAAGCTGACCCCGATTGAGTATAACATCCTGCTTCTTTTAGTGAAGAATCAGGGAAAAGTATATTCGATCAACCAGATTTATGAGAGCATCTGGAACGAGGATGCCATTGGCGCTGACAATACTGTGGCAGTGCATATCCGCCATATCAGGGAGAAGATTGAGATCAATCCGAAGGAGCCGCGTTACCTGAAGGTTGTCTGGGGTGTTGGATATAAGATTGAAAAGAATTAGAAAGAAAAGAGGACATGTATGGAACATCATCCATATTCGTACGGCATGAAGCTGACAGGGCTGATTTTGCATCTGTTTTTTACAGCAGTCCTGACGATCTCTTTATTCCTGCTAGGGTCGATGCTCAGTAAAAACATTTTCCAGTTTACGGACATCGGAACGGAACAGTTCTTAAACTCCGGGTATTATACGAAGTGTGTGGAGAAAAAATGCGATGATTTAAGCGAATATCTGCACCTGTTGACCAAAGGGGACACAAGAACCGCGGAGGATAATAAGAGATATTTACAGTACACGAATGAATTTAAAAATGATGAGACGAACTTCTGTTACTGGTACCAGATCGGAACGACCTGGTATACAAATCAGCCGGACACGGAGCCGGGGCAGGATTTTGATGCGGAAGCAGTGCTTATGGAAGCAAAATCCATGGGGAACTATCTGATCTATGACCTGATCAGCAAGGAGTTCGGCACGGATATCCGCGGGATGGCAGATTATTTCTTCGGAAACTATAACAGTATGGTCTACTGGCCGGCAGACAATATTACGCTAATTATCGGAATCGATACGGATCTGTCCGCACAGGACGATCTGTATGATGCGTCGGTGGAATATCAGAGATTACATCCGTGGATTAAGGTGTGCATTTTCGGCGCGCTAATCAGTCTGGTCGGCTGGATTATCTCCCTTGTATACCTGACATTTGCGACCGGGTGCAGGGAGGAGGATGGCGAGATCCACCTGAATGCGTTTGACCGGATCAAGACCGAGATCGTGATCGCCGGATTTATATTCATGATGATCGAGCTTGTGCTTATGCTCGTGCGCGTCGACAGCAATGAGTGGGAGGCGTATGGTATCGCGGTTGCATCAGGTACGGTGAGTGTTGTCATTGATGGCATTTTTCTGCTTTTTTACTTAAGCATGGTGCGCAGGATGAAGGCGGAGGTGCTCTGGGAGAGCAGTCTTGCATGCTGGCTTGGAAAGGGAATCCGGAAAGTCTTTGTGAAGCGGGAAGTGACGGTGCGGGTACTAATTCTCTTTTCGGTTCATCTGGTGATCTGCTTTGTGCTGGCAGTGGGAGCTTTTTATAAGCAGAATCAGTTTGTTTTTTTCCTGCTGCTGCTGTTCTGTGGGGCGGAATGTTATCTGCTCCTGCGCAAAGCAGTGGAGCGCCACCAGATTCTGATGGGCGTGGAGAGGATCCGGGATGGATCACTTGCAGAAAAAATCGAGGTGCAGGATCTGCACGGGGATGACAGGCTTCTCGCGGAGGCAGTGAACAATATCGGGGACGGTCTTTTACAGGCGGTGGACGACAGCACGAAGAATGAACGCATGAAAGCGGATCTGATCACGAACGTTTCCCATGATATCAAGACACCGTTGACGTCAATTATCAATTATGTCAACCTGATTAAGCGGGAAAAGATTGAAAATGAGCGTGTGCAGGGCTATATCCGGATCCTGGACGAGAAATCACAGAGGTTAAAGCAGCTGACAGAGGACCTTGTGGAGGCATCGAAGATCAGCTCGGGAAATGTGAAGTTAGACATCCAGACGATCGACCTTGTGGAACTGGTGTACCAGACAAGCGGGGAGTTCAATGAGAAGTTCGAGCAGAAAGAGCTTACGATCGTTACCAAAATGCCAAGAAATCCGGTTCTGATCCAGGCGGACGGCAGACAGCTTTACCGCGTGATCGAAAATCTTTATAATAATGTGGCGAAATATGCCCTGGAAAAAACAAGGGTCTATGTAGAGATTACAAATGATGACAGGCAGACTGTCTTTTCCATTAAAAATGTGTCCGAACGATCCCTCGCAAGGGAGAACAGCAACGCCGGTGACCTGACTGAGCGGTTCACAAGAGGGGATGTATCGAGAACGACAGAGGGAAGCGGACTGGGTCTTTCCATCGCCAAAAACCTCACCGTCCTGATGGGCGGATTTTTCGACATCAGCGTGGACGGCGACCTTTTCAAAGCCACCATAACCTTCCTTGCGGGGGATTCTCCAGAACAGAAGACTGACGAAGAAGACGGGGAGAAAGCGGATCAGGAGTAGCAT
>CAKRFH010000097.1:0-11584 GCA_934320555.1 uncultured Roseburia sp. | reverse complement strand
GCTTTCAATAAAGCAGCAGATAGAGAAGGCGCTCCAATGAAGAGACGTCCAATGCATAGAAGAAAAAAAGTTTGTGTATTCTGTGGTAAAGACAACGTAATTGACTACAAAGATACAAACAAATTAAAGAGATACATCTCTGAGAGAGGAAAAATCCTTCCTCGCAGAATCACAGGAAACTGTGCAAAACATCAGAGAGCTCTTACAGCAGCAATCAAGAGAGCACGTCACGTAGCTCTTATGCCATACGTTTGCGAATAAGATTTATGAGCAGATTAAGACCAGTTATCTTCGGATAGCTGGTCTTTTTTGCGTTATTCGGATACTGATTTGTAGTATATGCCCAAAATACAGGAGTGCTTTTTGGGAAACATTCACGGATTGACATGTGTGTGCGTGTCATTCATAATGAAATTATGAAGCTGTGTTATCGTACACGCAAACCGTGTGAACCAGGGGAAGGACGGATATTTGAAAATGGATCTTACAGAATTCAACAGAAAATATGAAGGTTTTTATCCGATGCTTCACCATGGATTGTACCGGAAAATTGCGGAGAATCATCATTTCCTGGCAGGACTCGATGAGGAAGAAAGACCGCGTCTCTTCTGGTCACTCACGGGAAGTGAGTGGGAGGAGAAGAAGTTGCTCATCCGCTCGAACTTTGGAAGTGTGAGACAGCCGAAGTCCGAGATCGTAGAGATCTTAGAGGAGCCGGAGGAAGGGCAGACTTATCTGGTCTGCGCGGCAGGGGAGATCGTGATCTTACCGGACTGTCCGAAGTGCATCACCATGAAGCGGGTCAGGCTGGAACAGGGAGTGACGATCCTTGGTGCCGGACTGGCAGGACAGCAGAAAGATGCCTGCGAAGATGACGAAGAGCGGGAATGCAGACTGAACCTGATGTTAAGCGATGGCAGTAAAAGAGAGATCCCGCTAGCTTTTTTCAGGCAGTACAGGGTAGCATTTTCTTTTGCAAAGAAGCTGCAGGAGGCAGGTGCCGAGCTGATTGATGTGGACGAGACAGAGGACATAGAGAAACTGTTGTCCGAGAAAGAAAAAAATAATTGCCTGATTTTCCTGTGCCGGACCGGACGCAGGGCGGATGAGGCGGCGGAATATGCCAGAAATCATGGATTTAAGAAAGCTTACTCGGCGGGCGGCAGAGAAGCATGGGCGCATGTGGAGTGATGCCTGAGAAAACCATCGGTCAGGTATGCGAAGAATCAGAGAGGTTCAGTGAAAAATGGCAAGTGCTTAGAATAGGTAACACCTTCTTTTGCAAAAAATGGGGGCGCAGAAGAAGTTATGATAAAACATAAAAAGAGGAGGACATGTAATGGAGGCTTACAAAGACCAGAACAGAAGTTTTAAGGAGCGTGCAGCAGACCTGGTGTCAAAGATGACACTGGAGGAGAAGATCACGCAGGTAGGAAATGTGGCGAGTGCCGTCCCGAGACTGGATGTACCGGCATACGACTACTGGAGCGAGGCGTCCCACGGATTTTTCGGACCGTTCGAGGTGAAACCGATGGACGTAACAGCATATCCGGTGTGTCTGGCAATGAGCCAGTCGTGGGACAGAGAGAAGATCAAACATGTGACAAAGGAGATCTCCGATGAGATCCGTGCACATCACAATCTCAATGGGATCGAGCTTCATATGTGGTGCCCGACCATCAATATGGCAAGAGATCCGAGAAACGGCCGTTCGGATGAGAACTTCGGAGAAGATCCGGTTCTGGCAGGAACGATGTCAGCAGCTTATATTCAGGGACTTCAGGGGGCAGATGAGGATGATAAATATTTAAAATGTGTTGCCACACCGAAGCATTACGCACTCAATTCCAGTGAGAATAACCGTCACTGTGGATCCGGAAACGTAGATGAGGCGACACTCCGCGAATATTATACGAAACAGTTCCAGTATGCGATCAGCGAGGGCAAGGCAGAGTCTATCATGACATCTTACAACCGGATTAATGGCGTGCCAGCATCCTGCAACGATACGCTGCTTACGACGCTTCTCCGTGAGGAGTGGGGATTTGACGGATTTGTAGTATCAGACTGTGGAGCTGTTGCGGATTCTTATGTCAATCCGATGTTTTATGCAATTACAAATTTAGGACACTTTTATGCGAAGAGTCTGGAAGAGGCATCTGCCATGACTCTGATCGCAGGTACGGATGTGAGCTGTGGCGCGGAACACAAGAAGGCATTGAAGAATGCCGTGGAACAGGGATTGATCAGCGAGGATATCATTGACAGGGCAGCAATCCGTGCGCTGACTTCCAGATTCCGCTTGGGACTTTTTGATGATGCAGATAAGGTAAAATACAATCAGCTAACCGGCGTTTCCACAGAGGAAATGCATGCAGCATCCGTAGATATGGCAAATGATACGATTGTTCTTCTGAAAAATGAGGACGGACTGCTCCCAATCAGGCGCGATAAGGTAAAGAGCATTCTTGTAGTCGGACCGAATGCGTTCAGACGTCAGCTTGGCGGCTATTCTGCAGGACAGACACCGATTGTTGACACACCGGTCAATGTGATGGCGCTTGACGGAATCCGTAAGGAAGCCGGGGATGACATGGAAGTATTATTTGAGAAAGGCTGGACCACCGACGAGGAGAGAGGTGCAAAAGGAATTGAGGATATTCTTCCTGGCTTTGACCCGGATGAGGTTCTGATGGATATTTCCCCTGAGATGATGGCCGGATTTATGGGAGAGAAGCCGCCGAAGTGCCATGTTCCGGAAGACCCGGATCTGAATGCAGATGATGACATGCTGATCGCAAGAGCGGTGGAAGCTGCAAAGAAGGTTGACATGGTTGTTGTGATTGCAGGAACAGACGCTTCCAACGCAAGTGAAGAGCATGACCGCGATACACTGGATCTGCCTTATGGACAGGATGAAAAGATTCAGAAGATTATCGAGGCAAATCCGAACACCGTTGTGGTGATCGCAGCACTCGGAGCAGTGACAGGAGCATTTATCGAAAAGAGCCATACCTTAATCAATGCCCATTTTGCAGGCGAAGCACAGGGAACGGCAATCGCTAATGTCCTTTTTGGAAAAGTAAATCCAAATGCAAAGCTTACTGCTACCTGGTATAAGGATGTGCATGACCTTCCGGCATTAAACGATTATGGCATTAAAAAACAGGATACCTGTGACAAGAAAGCACGTACCTATATGTACTTTGACGGGGATGTTCTCTTCCCATTCGGACATGGACTCAGCTACACAAGCTTTGCGTACAGCAATCTGAGAGTCAATAAAACAGAGCTGGATGCGAATGAAACACTGTCCGTCTCTGTAGATGTGAAAAATACAGGAGTGATGGACGGAGCAGAGATCGTTCAGTTGTATGTCTCCAAAATTCTGGTTGGCAAGCAGAAAGACAATAAGCCGATCCGTCAGCTCAAGAGCTATCAGAAAGTATGGATCAAGACAGGGGAGACTGTGACGGTCACAATGGAGCTTCCGGTAAGTGACATCAGCTTCTGGAGCAACCTGAAGAAGAAGTTCATCGTGGAGCCGGCATCTTATAAACTGGAAGTTGGAGCAAGCTCTGCGGACATCAGACAGACGACAGAAGTCACACTCTCCGGTGAGTGGAACGCAGCTCTTAAGAATGTATACGCGGTTGCAGAGAAGTACTGCTACAACGTCGGGGACGAAGGATATGTGAGTGTATCTGCGACACTTGAGGATACGACCCACCTTTGCATGCAGAAGTATGCGCCTGTATTCACGAGCTCCGATGAAGCCGTGGCAACAGTCGATGCGGGCGGTAAAGTTACTGCAAAAGCTTCCGGTGTCTGCGAGATCACAGCAGCAGTTGCCTATAATGGCGTGAAAAAGACGGCTGTAGTACCGGTTGCAGTGAGATAATAATAGACCTATTGCGGCGGGCGTGGGATAAACGTCTGCTGAATACGATTCATGACAGGATGAAGGACGGCGTTTCGCCGTCCTTCATTTTTGCATAGTGCATTCTTTTGCGATTTCTATCTTGCGTTTCGCTGGCAGGATGATTACAATATCCATGAAAGTTTTCCTGCGGATATCTGTTGAAAACAGAATGGCTTCTGCGGATTCCGGGGGAAAATACCAGATAAAAGTAATGGAGACAGAGTATGAACATGAATTCCCTGAAAAATAAATTATATGATGCATCCAAAATAGACTGGGACAACCTGATGTTTTCCACAAAGAATCTGTGGATGTTATTGATCCCGATTATGGTGGAGCAGATGTTAAATTCCCTGATGGGAATGGCGGATACGATGATGGTCAGCAATGTTGGCAGCGTGGCGATGTCGGCGGTGTCGTTAGTAGATTCCATCAATATGTTAGTCATCCAGGTGTTTGCAGCGTTAGCGACGGGTGCGGCGATTATCTGTGCCCAGTACCTTGGAAGAGGAGACAGGGACGGTGCCAATAAGGCGGCAAGACAGATCTTTCTGACAGTGATTGTCATATCGACGGTGCTTGCGGCGGTGTGCCTGATTTTCTGCAAGCCACTGCTTCAGCTGGTTTTCGGTTCTGTGGAACCGGAAGTCATGGAGGATTCGATTATTTACTTCCTGATTACGGCGTCCTCCTACCCGTTTATTGCGCTGTTTAACGCAGGTGGTGCGTTCTACCGCGCCGGGGGCAATTCAAAGTTTCCGATGAAGATTTCCATTATCTCCAATGTGATCAATATTGTGGGAAATGCGATCCTTATTTTCGGATGTGGACTCGGAGTGGCGGGAGCTGCGATCTCTACGCTTGCCTCCCGGATTTTCTGCGCAATCGTCGTGCTTGTCTTCTTGCGGAAACCGCGGCAGGAGATCGTCCTGCGGGAATATCATACAATCCGGCCGGATTTCCCGCTGATCGGAAAGATCCTTGCAATCGGTGTGCCGGCGGGCGTGGAAAATGGAATGTTCCAGTTCGGAAAACTTGCGATCCAGTCCACGGTCTCGACACTTGGGACGGAGGCAATTGCGGCACAGGCGATGACCGTTATTTTTGAAAACGTGAACGGAATTGCGGCGATTGCAGTTGGAATCGGGCTGATGACGGTTGCAGGACAGGCATTTGGAGCCGGGCGGAAAGAGGAGGCAAAGTACTATATCTTAAAGCTGACCGGATATGCGGAGATTGTCATTATCATATCCTGTCTTGTGACATTTGCAATCAGCCGTCCGGTGATGTGGCTTGCGGGGATGGAGCCAGGCAGTATGGAAATCTGCTATCAGATGCTGATCGCCATCACGATTGTAAAACCAATTTTGTGGTCTCTGTCGTTTATCCCGCCATATGGTCTGCGTGCGGCCGGGGATGTGAAGTTCTCCATGATCACGGCGACGTGTACGATGTGGTTCTGCAGGGTTGTGCTTGCGGTGTATCTGATCCGTTTTCAGGGATTTGGTCCGATCGCGGTATGGATCGGCATGTTCGCAGACTGGGGAATCCGCAGTGTGAGCTTTTCTGCCCGTTTCCTCTCTGGAAAATGGCAGAGATACCGTGTGGTATAAGAAAGCGGGGAAAGAAAGTCTTTAGAAAAATTAAGTCTTTTTTAAGGGCTTTTTTTGCTATAATATGATAATCTGTTCATAGCTTGATAATGACATGGAAAGCGCCGGAGGGCATTTGCGGCGCAGAAAACGGACAGCATGCAGGGGGACAGGATAGGAATGAAAAACAGGACATGGAAAAAAAGAATGAGGACGGCGGTATGCCTGCTTTTGACAGCCGGAGTCTGGCTTCTGACCGGCTGCAGCCAGAATGAGGATGCGCAGGAAGACGGATTCGAGATGGAAGATACCGAGATTTCCAGCGTAGAGACAGTCGGGACGGAGGAAACCTATATTCCGGTGACGGATGCAGACACCGAGACAGTTTATGCGGAGACGGAACCGGATGGAAAGCTGGCAGCTTTTCTGGCCGCCTATTATCAGATACCGGATGAATATCTGCCGGAAACCCGCTATTATTATGATACACTTGATCTGAATTCGGATGGAAAGGATGAGATCCTCGTTGTTGTGGTAGGGGAATACACAGAGCAGGAGGGCGGCGATCCGGCGCTGATCTTATCAGAGACGGCGGACAGCTATGAAGTGCTGGAGGATTTTCCATTTTTACGGACACCAGTCTATGTGAGCGAGGAGAAACGGGATGGCTGGTCGGATCTGATCGTGCCATTTCACGGGACGGGTGACGGCAATGGCTACCTGCTCTGCCATCACACTCCGGAGGAGGGGTACCAGAGCGCGGAAAACGAATTTTTAGAAAGTTTTGATGAGAATTTCTGCGGGAAGAAGATCCTTGCCAACAATTTCATTGACGACATGGATAAGGGGAATTACCTGACGCTGGCGGATCAGTGACAGAAAATATGAGAAATGCCTTTATCTTATGATTTGAAAATGGTATAATTCATTATAGTTTTGTCAATTGAGATAATACGATAAAGGATGCCGAGATGAAAAAGAGTCATATAAAGCTGAAGGGAAAGCTGCGCCGCTATCTGTATTGGCCGCTTTACCTGACTATTTTACTGGTAATAATGAACATCGTCATGTACACGGAAGATGTGAGGATGGGGGGCATGTTCACAGGCTTTGTGGTGGTCTATCTCGTGGTGGTAGTGGTCGCGGGAAAACGGAATAAGCCGCTGCTTGTCAATGAGCTTGTGAATTTCGCAACACAGTATGCGACAGTGCAGAAGCAGCTGCTGAACGAATTTGAGGTTCCGTATGCGCTGCTTGATTACAATGCCCGCTTTCTCTGGGTGAATGAGAAGTTCACAGAGATCACGGGGAAGGATAAGAACTATCACAAGTCTGTGACGACGGTGTTTTCAAACCTGACGAAGGAAATGCTACAGAAGACAGATGCGGTGGAGACTGTGAATGTCGTGCTCGATGAGCGGAATTACCGCATTTCCATGAAGCGTATCTACTTCGATACGATGGCGAAGGGCAGCTCCATGGTGACTGTGGGCGAGGGCGATGAGTATCTGACTGCCATTTACCTGTTTGATGAGACGGAGCTGAACCGTTACATCCGGGAGAATGAAGAACAGAAGCTTGTGGCAGGTCTTGTATACATTGACAACTATGAGGAAGCATTAGAGAGTATAGAAGATGTCAAGCGTTCCCTCTTAATCGCGCTTGTCGACCGGAAGGTCAATAAATATTTTACAGAAATCGATGCACTTGTCCGCAAGATCGAGAAGGACAAGTATTTTGTCGTATTTAAGTATAAGTACTTAGAGAAGCTCTCCGCAGACAGGTTCAGCCTGATCGAGGATGTCAAGAGCATTAAGGTCGGAAATGAGATGGCGATCACCTTAAGCATTGGGATCGGTGCCGGCGGAGCCAGCTACACGCAGAATTACGAGTATGCCAGAATGGGAATCGACCTTGCACTCGGACGTGGCGGCGACCAGGTGGTTGTCAAGAAGGGCGAGGAGGTCTCTTACTATGGAGGCAAGACGAAGCAGGTGGAGCGCAATACGCGTGTGAAGGCACGCGTGAAGGCACATGCCCTGCGTGAGATTATTGAGAGCAGAGAACATGTCGTGATCATGGGACACAAGATCAGTGATGTGGATTCCCTGGGAGCAGCGATCGGTGTATACTGTGCGGCAAGGGTACTTGGCAAGAAGGCTCAGATTGTGTTAAATGAAGTAACGACTTCCCTGCGTCCGCTAGTGGAGTGTTTCACAGAGGAGAAGGGCTATCCGGCAGATCTGTTTATCAAGAGTGAGGAGGCTCTTTTGATCACGAACCGTAATACGCTTGTGATGGTGGTAGATACGAACCGTCCGAGCTATACGGAGTGCCCGGAGCTTTTGAAGCGCACGGATACGATCTGTGTGTTTGACCACCACAGACAGAACAGCGAAGTGATCGAGAATCCGGTACTCTCTTATATTGAACCATATGCATCGAGTGCCTGTGAGATGGTTGCCGAGGTGTTACAGTACTTCTCTGAGAATATTAAGTTAGAGCCGAGTGAGGCGGACTGTATCTATGCGGGAATCCTCATCGACACCAATAATTTTATGACCAAGACAGGTGTCCGGACTTTTGAGGCGGCAGCATACTTAAGGCGTGCCGGTGCCGAGGTGACACGCGTCAGAAAGATGCTGCGGAATGATATGGCAGCATACAAGGCGAGGGCGGAGGCAGTCCGCCATGCGGAAGTATACCGAGGAGCTTTTGCAATTTCAGTCTGCCCGGCAGATAATATCGAAAGCCCTACAATCGTAGGAGCACAGGCGGCAAACGAATTATTAAATATCGTAGGGATCAAGGCATCCTTTGTCCTGACCGAGTATCAGGGAAAGATATATATCAGTTCCAGATCCATTGATGAGATCAATGTCCAACTGATCATGGAGCGCATGGGTGGCGGTGGTCATATGAACGTGGCAGGTGCCCAGTTGGAGAACTGTTCCGTTCAGGAAGCAAAACGGATGATCGAGGACACCCTTGATGAAATGTTAAAAGAAGGAGATATTCAGAAATGAAAGTAATATTATTGCAGGATGTAAAAGCATTAGGAAAAAAAGGGGAAGTGGTAAATGTCAGCGATGGATACGCACGCAACGCGATTTTCCCGAAGAAGCTTGGCGTGGAGGCAAATGCAAAGAATTTAAATGACTTAAAGCTTCAGAACCAGCATGCAGATAAAGTGGCACAGGAGAATTACGAGGCAGCCCTTGCGCTGGCAGAGAGCTTAAAGGATAAGAAAGTAACTGTTAAGATGAAAGCCGGGGAGGGCGGAAGAACCTTTGGTTCTGTATCCACGAAGGAGATCGCTACAGCAGCAAAAGAGCAGCTTGGACTGGAAGTAGATAAGAAGAAGATGCAGCTCTCTGAGCCGGTCAGAAGCTTTGGCGTAGTGGAAGTGCCGATTAAGCTTCACACAAAAGTGACCGGTAAGCTGAGTGTCCATGTAGTAGAGGAATAAAAGGAGCATTTTTATGGAAGAGACGCTGATCAAGCGAATAATGCCGAACAGCCTGGAGGCAGAGCAGTCTGTGATCGGTTCCATGATCATGGATAAGGATGCGATCTTAACAGCCATGGAGATGTTAAACAGTGAAGATTTCTACCACAGACAGTATGGTGTGCTGTTTGATGCCATGATCGAGCTATACAGCAAGGGACTTCCGGTTGACCTGATCACATTGCAGAATAAGTTAAAAGAGAAGGACGTCCCGCCGGAGATCGCAAGCCTTGACTACGTCAGGGAGCTGATCACTGCGGTTCCGACATCGGCGAACGTGAAGTATTACGCGAAGATCGTCAAAGACAATGCAATGCGCCGCAAGCTTATCAAGCTGAATGAAGAGATTGAGAACGAGTGCTATGCCGGGACAGAAAGCATTGACACGGTGATGGATATTACGGAAAAAAAGGTGTTTGACCTTCTTGCAACGCGCGGGGGCGGTGGGGATTACGTGCCAATCCGGCAGGTTGTCATGAATGCACTTGAGAAGATCGAGAATGCAGCGAAGACGACCGGAAATGTCACCGGTATCCCGACCGGCTTTATCGACCTGGACTACCGGACAGCCGGATTGCAGCCGTCCGACCTGATTCTGGTTGCAGCCCGTCCTTCTATGGGAAAGACGGCATTCGTTTTAAATATTGCACAGTATGTGGCATTCCATGAGGACATGTGCACTGCAATCTTTTCTCTCGAGATGTCGAAGGAACAGCTGGTGAACCGTCTGTTCTCCCTCGAATCCCGTGTGGATGCACAGGTGCTGCGTACCGGTAATCTGTCTGACAGCGACTGGGAGAAGCTGATCGAGGGAGCAGGAACGATTGGAAATTCAAAGCTGATCATCGACGATACCCCAGGTATCTCGATTGCAGAGCTTCGAAGCAAATGCAGAAAGTATAAGTTAGAGCATGACTTAAAGCTGATCATCATCGACTACTTACAGTTGATGTCAGGCTCCGGCAAGAGCAGCGATTCCCGGCAGCAGGAGATCTCGGATATCTCCCGCTCCTTAAAGGCGTTAGCACGAGAACTCTCCGTGCCTGTAATAGCGCTGTCACAGCTATCCCGAGCCGTGGAGCAGCGTCCGGACCACAGACCGATGCTCTCCGACCTCCGAGAATCCGGAGCGATCGAGCAGGATGCCGACGTTGTAATGTTCATTTATCGTGACGATTACTATAACCATGACTCCGAGATGAAAGGCATCTCCGAGATCATCATCGCGAAGCAGAGAAACGGTCCGATCGGAACTGTGAACCTTGTATGGCTGCCTCAGTATACGAAGTTTGCAAACATGGAGAAAAACTAAGTTCACTCGAGGGGGGGGGCAAAGTTCACCCGCGCCATTCGCAAAACCGCATCTTCGATGCTCTCCGCTGCTTCGCAGCTACTTTTGCTCATCGCATGGCGCTCCCTTCGTATATTCATGCGGTCAGATTTTCATGCGAGCATGAAATCTGACCACACGAATATACGAGAGAACTTTGTCGGAAAAAGGCGACCGGTTTTTCTTGTGGCGTGCGCATATGGCGCTTATAATAAGCATAGAGAACAAACAACAGAAAATACAAAATATTCTGTTAGTATAAAAGGACATGATACAAAAGAATGCATTCTGCTGTATCATGTCCTTTTTGGATGGGAGGATTTATGGACAGAGTACGGTATATGATTTCCGATGCAGCCGGTCTGGTGAACGTGGAATCACATGTATTGCGTTACTGGGAAGAGGAACTGGAACTCGACATCCCGAGAAATGAGATGGGGCACCGGTACTATACACAGGAGAATATCAGGGAATTTCAGCAGATCAAAGAGTTGAAGGAGAAGGGCTATCAGTTGAAGGCGATCAAGATGATCATACATAATGGAAATGTGGAACAGAAAATACCGGAACTGACCGGGATGCCGGATGCAAAGACACAGATGGATGTCTCGGATATTAAAAAGCAGCAGGTCTATTTCAAAAATCCGGAGATGCTCACACTCGCAGAATCCAGACAGAATGTGTTGGACAACACGGACCGTATGACACAGTTCCGGGAGCTGATGTCCGACATTGTTGGGAAAGCGATCGCGGAGAATAACGAGGAGCTTGGCAGGGTCATAAGCGGTGAGGTCGGCGAACAGGTGGTAAAAGAGATGAACTATCTTATGCGGGAGCGTGAAGAGCTTGAGGAAGAGAGGTTCGCACAGTTGAATGAAGTGATCCGGGGCAGCTTAAAGGACCGGAAAAAGAAAGAGCCATTTTTAAAAAGATGGGGGAAGAAGTCTGCTCCCCAGACAAAGAAAAAGAACTCTTAAAGAAAAACAGAAGTACAAAAAAAGAGAGCCGGTTACCGACTCTCTTTCTGCTTTACGAATTATTCTTCGCTGATTGCTCCTGTAGGACAAACTCCTGCACATGTTCCGCAGCTAACGCAAGAAGAAGCATCAATCTGGAACTGGCTGTCTCCCTGGCTGATAGCGCCTACTGGACATTCAGGTTCGCATGTTCCACAGCTAACGCAAGAATCAGAAATTACGAATGCCATTGTTATTCCCTCCTTATAATATAAA
>CAKRFH010000096.1:0-11601 GCA_934320555.1 uncultured Roseburia sp. | reverse complement strand
TGTACTACATATTTTTCTTCAGATTCTTATTTGCCGTGGACAGCATCAGCTTGATACGGTTCAGCTGGTTTACCTCGCTGGCACCCGGATCATAGTCGATCGCTACGATATTGGAATCCGGATAACGGTGACGCAATTCCTTGATGACACCTTTTCCGACAACGTGGTTTGGCAGGCAGGCAAAAGGCTGCGTGCAGACGATGTTCGGAGTTCCGGTGTGGATCAGCTCTAACATTTCACCGGTTAAGAACCATCCTTCACCGGTCTGGTTCCCTTCAGATACGATGTCCCTTGCATATTTTGCAAGATCTTCGATGTGGGCAGGAGCGGTGAAGTACTTACTCTTCTTAAATTCATCGACAGCAGCACCACGCAGCCACTCGAAGAACTTAATACCGAGACGTCCGATCCGTTTGGACTTCTGGCTGAATCCAAGGTTATCTGCTTTAAATCCTGTGTTATAGAAGCAGTAGAGCAGGAAGTCTGTCAGGTCCGGAACGACCGCTTCAGCGCCTTCGGACTCTAATAAGTCTACCAGATAGTTGTTGGCAGCCGGATGGAATTTTACCAAAATCTCACCGACAACGCCGACACGAGGCTTCTTCACATCCAGACGAGGCAGGTTGTCGAAGTCGCGGATAATCTCGCGGCACATCTGCTTATACTTTCTGTGTGATAAAATCTTATCCTGTGTTATAAAGGCAATTACTTTTTTCTTCCATTTTTCATGGAGTTCGTTGGCAGAGCCAGGAACCGCTTCATAAGGTCTTGTTGCATACAGGCAGCGCAGGAAAATATCACCAAATTCCAGAGCATACAGTCCATGCTGGATCAGCTTTGGAGTGAAGGTGAATCCAGGGTTGCCCTCTAAACCGCTTAAGTTGATAGAGATAACCGGAACGTTCGGATAGCCCGCTTTTTCCAGAGCACGGCGGATAAATCCGATATAGTTACTTGCACGGCATCCACCACCGGTCTGGGAGATTAAGATGGCAGTCTTATCCATATCGTAATCCCCGGATTTCACAGCTGCCATCAGCTGACCAACTACGATCAGGGACGGATAGCAGGCATCGTTATTGACGAACTTCAGTCCGACATCCACACACTCTCTTGCCGGGATATTCGGAACAACCAGGTTATAACCGGCAGCGTTGAAAGCCGGCTCTAACAGCTCGAAATGGATCGGTGACATCTGTGGGCAGAGAATCGTGTAATTCTCACGCATTTCCTTCGTGAATACCACACGCTCATAATTTGCCGGAACAACCGTCCTCTTTGTCCGCTTCTTCTCGCGGACGCGGATCGCAGCAATCAGGGAACGGATACGGATTCTGGCAGCTCCTAAGTTGTTGACCTCGTCAATCTTTAAGCAGGTATAGATCTTGCCTGATTTTGTCAGGATATCGTTGACCTGGTCGGTGGTGACAGCGTCAAGACCACATCCGAAGGAGTTGAGCTGGATCAGGTCTAAGTCGTCGCGTGTCTTGACGAAGTTCGCAGCGGCATACAGGCGGGAGTGGTACATCCACTGGTCCATAACAATCAGCGGGCGTTCTACCTGATGCAGGTGGGAGACAGAGTCTTCCGTCAGGACTGCAATGCCGTAGGAGGTGATCAGCTCTGGAATACCGTGGTTGATCTCCGGGTCTACGTGGTATGGACGTCCGGCGAGAACGATACCGCGTCTGCCTGTTTCCTTCATATACTGTAAGACTTCCTCACCTTTTTTCTGCATTTCCATGCGGACAACAGCGAGTTCTTTCCAGCCGTCAGATACTGCTTCGCGGATCTCTGCTTCCGGGATGGCGAAGTCGGATGCACCGAATACCTTGATCAGCTGGGAGGATAAAGTCTCCTCGTTGGTAAATGCCATAAACGGATTTAAGAACTTCACCTGACCGGAGGTGATCTCATCCACGTTATTCTTAATATTTTCTGCGTAAGAAGTGACGATCGGGCAGTTATAGTGATTGTTGGAGTCCGGGAACTCATTTCTCTCATATGGGATACAAGGATAGAAAATAAAGTCCACATTCTGATGGATCAGCCATGTCACATGTCCGTGTGCGAGCTTGGCAGGATAGCATTCGGATTCAGACGGAATGGAATCAATGCCGAGCTCGTAAATCTTACGGGTGGAGGACGGAGAGAGTACCACGGAGAAACCTAACTTTTTGAAGAAGGTTGCCCAGAACGGGTAGTTCTCATACATATTCAATACTCTTGGAATACCAACTGTACCGCGGGTTGCCTCCTCTGCGGTCAGTGGCTGGTAATCGAAGAGCCGTTTGTTCTTATATTCAAAAAGGTTCGGGATGTTCTCCTTGTTCTTTTCTTTTCCGAGACCTCTCTCACAGCGGTTACCGGTGATATACTGGCGGTTGCCGGAGAAGCGGTTGATCGTTAAGAGACAGTGGTTTGTACATCCCTGGCATCTTGCAAGCTTCGTATCGAAGGTCAGCGCGTTGATCTCCTCAATGGAGAGCATGGAAGTCTGATAGCCTTCCTCGTGTCGTTCCCTTGCGATCAAAGCAGCACCGAAAGCGCCCATGATACCGGCGATATCCGGGCGGATACACTGGACACCTGCGATCTTTTCAAAGCTTCGTAATACGGCATCGTTGTAGAACGTACCGCCCTGTACGACGATATTCTGTCCGAGATCCTTTGCATCGGAAAGCTTGATAACCTTATACAATGCGTTCTTAATGACGGAGTAGGCAAGTCCGGCGGAGATATCGGCAACAGATGCGCCTTCCTTCTGTGCCTGCTTTACCTTGGAGTTCATAAATACGGTACAGCGGGTTCCAAGATCGATCGGATTCTTTGCAAAAAGTGCTTCCTTCGCGAAATCCTGTACTGAAAAATTCAGAGACTTTGCGAAGGTTTCGATGAAAGAACCACAGCCGGAGGAACAGGCCTCATTCAACTGGACGCTGTCTACGGTCTGGTTCTTGATCTTAATGCACTTCATATCCTGACCACCGATGTCTAAGATACAGTCTACCTGCGGATCGAAGAAAGCAGCCGCGTAAAAATGGGCAACGGTCTCAACTTCGCCGTCATCTAACTGTAAAGCAGCTTTCTGCAATGCTTCACCGTATCCGGTGGAGCAGGAGTGCACAATGTGTGCTTTTTCCGGCAGCTTGGAATAAATATCCTTGATTGCGCGGATCGCAGTGGCAAGAGGGCTTCCATTATTATTGCTGTAGAACGAATATAATAGGGAACCGTCCTCACCGATCAGCGCTACCTTTGTCGTAGTGGAACCGGCATCAATACCGAGATAGCAGTTCCCCTCATAGGAAGAAAGCTCCGCGGTGCGGACGTGATGACCGTCATGGCGTGCACGGAATGCATCGTATTCCGCCTGATCCTTAAAAAGCGGGTCAAGTCTTGCTACTTCAAATTCCATATGGATGTCAGACTGTAACTTCGTATGTAATTCGGCAAGTGTGGTTGTCTTGTCTTCTTTATAATTTAAGGCAGAACCGATCGCAGCGAACAGATGGGAGTTCTCCGGTGTGATGGCATGTTCGTCATCGAGATTCAACGTGCGGATGAATGCAGCCTTTAACTCGGATAAAAAGTGGAGCGGACCACCTAAGAAAGCGACGTGTCCGCGGATCGGTTTTCCGCAGGCAAGACCACTGATCGTCTGGTTGACAACTGCCTGGAAAATAGAGGCGGAGAGATCTTCCCTCGTAGCGCCCTCGTTGATCAGCGGCTGGATATCGGTCTTTGCAAACACACCGCATCTGGCAGCAATCGGATAAATAGCCTTATAATTCTTCGCATATTCGTTCAGCCCGGTAGCGTCCGTCTGGATCAGGGAAGCCATCTGGTCGATGAAGGAACCCGTACCACCGGCGCAGATGCCGTTCATACGCTGCTCGACATTGCCACCTTCAAAATAAATAATCTTTGCATCCTCGCCACCGAGCTCGATTGCAACGTCTGTCTGCGGTGCATAATGCTGCAAGGCGGTGGAGACGGAGATAACCTCCTGTACGAACGGTACATCCAAATGCTTTGCAAGCGTCAGACCGCCGGAACCGGTGATCATCGGGGCAACTTTTCTGTCACCTAACAGTGCGAATGCCTTATCAATTAAACTGGAAAGTGTTTCACGGATATTGGCAAAATGTCTCTTATAATCAGAGAACAGCAGATTGTCATTCTCGTCCAATACAGCTATCTTTACAGTTGTAGAGCCAATATCAATTCCAAGTTTATGAAGTGTATTGTTTTCCATAAAATCCTCCATGTAAAATGTATCAAAGTGTCAGATATCCCGGTAAAAAAAAGCAGGAATGATCCCTGTGCCCTGAGAAATCCGAAAATAAATAGAGTTTCTACTTATTAAATGTCTGCCCGAAAAATCAAGCAATGTACATTATACGACAGGAATTTGCAAAAAACAATGAGTAAATAATAATGTAATTCTAAACTTTTTGTGAAGTGGATTCGTGAACATTGACAAAAAAAGACAGCACAGATATACTTATTTTTATTCATAATAAGTGTTGGAAGACATGCCATTTCCGGGTGAGAATTCCAAGACAGAAGCTTTTGCAGAAAATAGGCAATTGGCTATTAACAGAAAAAAGAAAAAGGAGCAGCAACTATGAACTGGCTTAATAAATTAGAACGAAAATTAGGACGCTATGCGATTCCCAATCTGATTATCTATCTGATCGGAGCGTATTCCATCGGCTTTGTACTGAACATGGTAGCACCGAGCATTTTGAATTACCTGAACTTTCAGCCGTATTATATTCTTCACGGACAGATCTGGCGTCTTGTGACCTGGATTTTCATGCCGACTGACAGTAATATCCTCTTCCTGATTATTATGATGATGTTATATTATCAGCTTGGCATGGCGTTAGAGCGCACATGGGGAACGTT
Organism: uncultured Roseburia sp.; assembly: GCA_934320555.1. Taxonomy (GTDB): domain Bacteria; phylum Bacillota; class Clostridia; order Lachnospirales; family Lachnospiraceae; genus Roseburia. Next base: position 6,687 of record CAKRFH010000096.1, on the reverse strand, counting down.
CCGTTTCAATGTCTATATCATCGGAGGAATCTTAGTGACGGAACTTGGCAGTTTCCTTGTGTACGGACTGATTTACGGGATCTTCGGAAGAGCGATGGCGTTAAGTGCCAGCGCAATCATGGGGCAGATGATCAGCACAAGCTACATCAACATGTCCATTTTCCTTGCGTTTGCAACACTTTATCCGGATATGCAGGTTATGCTGTATTTCATCATCCCAATCAAGATGAAGTGGATGGCAGCGGTCTATGTTGTCATGGTGGTATTTAATGTGTGGGATATTTTCCAGAGTGTCCGCGCTGTGACCCAGTCAACGGGTATTGCACTCTGGTACGCAGGCATTATGCTCTTATGTGTGATCTTATCCCTGCTCAATTACCTCATTTTCTTCCTCTCCACGAGGAACTTAAGCCGCTACACACCGCATGAAGTACACCGGCGCCAGCAGTTCAAAGCGCAGATGAGAGAGCCAAGACCTGGCTCCGGCATCACAAAGCACAAATGCGCAGTCTGCGGACGCACCGAGTTAGATGATCCGAACCTCGAGTTCCGTTTCTGCTCGAAGTGCGAAGGCAACTACGAATACTGCCAGGATCACCTGTTTACGCATCAGCATATCAGACGGAGCTAACGGTGGCTATCCGTCCCGCCCTGGCTAAAGTCTGTGAGCCGAAAGTGGGGTGTGCTCCCGGAAAAATCCAGTTACGCCATGCGTTCCGATGAGCCTCAAAGCAGAGGATTCTCTCAGCAAAGGCTTCGAGAATCCTCTTGAGTCTCATCTCCACGGCGTAGATGGATTTTTCCGGGAGCACACCCCGCTTTCAGCATCGGAGGTTACCGCTTTGCAGGGCGGCATCGGAAGGTTATTGTACTAAGGCGGGGATAGTGGCTTGCTTTACAATTAAGAAATAAACTTCAGGTTTTTTGATATCCAAGCTGCCGTCCATAACGTAACGAATGCCGGGGATGGGTGGGGCTTCCTACAGATTTTCCTCTGGGCTACGGAGATGAGACTCAAGCCAATTCTCGAAGCCATTGCTGAGAGAATCCGCTGCTTTGAGGCTCATCGGAGTTCTTAGCCCAATGGAAATCTGTAGGAAGCCCCACCCATCCCCGGCTCACATAACCTATTGTCCGGCAGCGTAGCCTCCCAATATCCTAAAATCTTATAAGGTAATCATCGGCTCGATATTAGCCCCTCTTATGAATCGTCAAAAAAAATCTGAAAATTGTCAAATCAAAGCGAATTTCCCGGAAAATTGTATTGACGATAAAAAATCCTTGTGCTAAATTGACTCATGTATTCCAAAGGAAGAAAATGGATTAATACAAGGAGGATAATATGAAAAAGGCAATCAGTGTTTTATTGGCAATGGGATTGACAGTTTCCATGGTAGCAGGATGTGGTTCTGATAACGGAGCAGCTTCCAATGCAGACCAGACAACAGGAAACCAGACAGCAGCTACAGAGGCAGGTGCAGATAACGCACAGGCAGAGGCAGGAGAGGGAATTTCTGCATCTGATATCAAAGTCGGCGTCATCTACATTGGCGATGAAAATGAAGGATATACAGCAGCACATATGGCTGGTATTGATGAGATGGCAGCAAACCTCGGATTATCCGATGACCAGATCATCGAGAAGACTCTGATCCCGGAAGATGAATCTGCTTATGATGCAGCCGTCGATCTTGCAGATCAGGGATGTAACATCATCTTCGCTACAAGCTTCGGCCATGAGAGTTATGTGATTCAGGCAGCAGGCGAATATCCAGATATCCAGTTCTGCCATGCAACCGGATATCAGGCAGCCTCATCCGGACTTTCCAACATGCATAACTACTTTGATTCAATTTACGAAGCACGTTATGTATCCGGTGTTGTTGCAGGTATGAAATTAAATGAAATGATCGAGAATGGTGATATTACAGCAGAGGAAGCCAAGATCGGCTACGTTGGTGCATTCCCATATGCAGAGGTTATTTCCGGATTTACATCTTTCTATCTTGGAGCAAGAAGTGTATGTGAATCCGCAACAATGGAAGTTCAGTATACAAACAGCTGGGCAGATATGGCAGGTGAGGCAGAGGTTGCTTCCCAGCTTATCGCAAACGGATGTGTTTTAATCAGCCAGCATGCAGATACAACAGGTGCTCCTACAGCATGTGAGACAGCAAAAGTTCCATGTGTAGGTTACAACGTTGATATGACATCTGTTGCTCCGGATGCAGCACTTACTTCCCCGACAAACAACTGGGGAGTTTACTACACACATGCGGTACAGTGTGTCTTAGACGGAACACCGATCGAGACAGACTGGTGCCAGGGATTTGCTGAGGATGCAGTCAGAATCACACCTGTAAACGAAGCTGTAGCAGCAGAGGGAACAGATGCAAAGGTTGAGGAAGTAGAAGCAGCATTAAAAGATGGTTCTCTTCACGTATTTGATACAACAACCTTCACCGTAGACGGTGGAAAGACTTTAGAGGATGCAATCGCTGAGGGCGGTGATTATGCAAAATATGCAGATTATGTATCAGATGGCTACTATCATGAATCTGAACTGGCATCTGCACCATCCTTTGATATCATCATTGATGGCATCACATCCAAGACAAACTAATCAGACAAAAAAGAACAGAACAGTCATTTTTACAACGAGTGTTGCAGGCATGTCCCGCAGCACTTGTTGTGACTATAGAGAAAGCAGGAGGACTATTTGTGGAAGCTGTAAATGCAATTGAACTGAAAGGTGTAACCAAACGTTTCGGGGATGTCATTGCAAATGACAATGTAAACCTGACCGTCAGAAAGGGTGAGATCCTTTCCATCCTCGGGGAGAATGGCAGTGGAAAGACAACACTGATGAATATGCTCTCAGGAATTTATTTTCCGGATGAAGGGGAAATCCGGGTTGACGGAAAAGAGGTAACAATCCGCTCCCCCAAAGATTCCTTCGCTCTTGGGATCGGAATGATCCATCAGCATTTCAAGCTGATCAATATACTGACAGCCGCTGAAAATATTATTCTCGGACTTCCGGGAAAAGAAAAACTGAACATGAAACAGATTGAAAAAGAGATTAAGGAGCTGACGGATCAATATGGATTTGATTTAAATCCGGCGCAGAAGATCTACGACATGTCTGTTTCCCAGAAGCAGACGGTAGAGATTGTAAAAGTGCTGTACCGTGGAGCGGATATCCTGATCTTGGATGAGCCGACTGCCGTTTTAACACCGCAGGAGACGGAAAAATTATTTACCGTGCTGCGCAACATGCGGAAAGCCGGAAAATCTATCATTATCATTACACACAAATTAAATGAGGTATTAGAGCTTTCAGACCGTGTGACTGTTCTGCGGAAAGGAAAATACATCGACACCGTGGAGACCGCGGATGCAACGGTGGAATCGCTGACAGAGATGATGGTCGGCGAGAAAGTCACACTGGATATTAACCGTACCGATCCGGAAGCACCGGAAAAAAGAATTGAGATGCGCGGTATTACCTGTCGGAATAAAGAGGGCATGAAAGTGTTAAAAGAGGCATCTTTCACAGCATGCAGCGGCGAAATCTTAGGCGTTGCCGGCATTTCCGGAAGTGGACAGAAGGAACTGTTAGAGTCCGTAGCAGGACTGCAGCCGATCGAGAGCGGTGAGATTTTCTATTTTTCGCCGGAAGGGGAGACTATGAAGATCTCGGATATGAAGGCAGAGGAGATCAAAAACCTTGGAATCACACTGTCATTCGTCCCGGAAGACCGTCTTGGAATGGGACTGGTCGGTTCCATGGATCTGACTGATAATATGATGATCCGAAGCTATAAGGAAGGAAAACATTTCTTCGCAGACCGTAAAGCTCCGAAGAAGCTTGCCGAGGATATCGTGGAGAAGCTTGACGTTGTCACTCCGGGTGTCGGTACACCGGTCAGCAGGCTTTCCGGTGGAAATGTCCAGAAGATTCTGGTCGGGCGTGAGATCGCAAGCAACCCGAAGGTGCTGATGGTTGCGTATCCGGTGCGTGGGCTCGATATCAATTCTTCCTATACAATCTATAACCTTTTAAATGAGCAGAAGGAAAAAGGGGTTGCTGTCATATGCGTAGGGGAGGATCTCGATGTGCTCTTAGAGCTTTGTGATAAGATTCTTGTATTAAACGGTGGTAAAATTGCCGGAATTGTAGATGCACGAACCACAACGAAGGAAAAACTGGGTCTGATGATGACCGGACAGACGGAGGAGAAGAATGAGTAAGGAAAATACAACGACAAACAAAGAACCGTTTGCACGTATGGTGAAAAGAGACCATGTCAGTATGGGAAAAGCATGGATGATCCGTCTGATTGCGGTGGCATTATCGCTGGTTGTGGCAGCACTCGTTATAGTGCTGATCACGAAGGAAAATCCAATTCAGGTTTATCTTGGAATTATCGACGGAGCGGTTGGAAGCAGCAGACGTGTCTGGGTGACCATCCGTGAGATGATGGTGCTTTTATGCATCGCGGTCGGACTGACACCGGCATTTAAAATGAAGTTCTGGAACATCGGAGCAGAGGGACAGATCTTAATAGGTGGAACAGCAGCCGCAGCCATGATGATTTATTTTGGTAACAAAATGCCGAACTGGCTGTTACTGATCGTGATTTTTATCACAAGCGCGTTGGCAGGTATGATCTGGGGACTGATCCCGGCTGTTTTCAAAGCATACTTTAATACGAATGAAACACTTTTCACTTTAATGCTCAATTACGTTGCCATGCAGATTGTAACGTTCTGTATTGTGTTCTGGGAGAATCCGACCGGATCGAATACAGTAGGAATTATCAACGCCGGAACGAGAGCAGGGTGGTTTCCGACAATTTTCGGAAATGCCTACACCTTAAATGTGATCGTGGTATTACTTGTCACAGCGTTGATCTCTATTTATATGAAATATTCCAAACAGGGCTATGAGATCGCTGTTGTAGGAGAGAGCCAGAATACAGCGCGCTATGCAGGAATCAGCGTGAAGAAAGTCATTATCCGCACAATGATGATCTCCGGAGCCATCTGCGGATTGTCCGGAGCTATCATTGTCAGCGGTGCGAGCCATACCATTTCCACCAGCACAGCAGGCGGACGCGGATTTACCGCCATTATCGTGGCATGGATGTCAAAGTTCAATCCGTTTGCCATGATCCTCGTATCCGCATTCCTTGTATTTATGCAGCAGGGATCTATCCAGATCGCCACACAGTACGGTCTGAATGAAAACGCATCGGACATTATCACAGGTATTTTATTATTCTTCCTGATCGGATGTGAATTTTTTATCAATTACAGATTAGAGTTCCGCAAGAAAGGAGAAAAATAAAATGACATTATTACTGACATTTATCCAGAAAGCGATCGGACAGGGTGTTGCCATTTTATTCGGTGCATCCGGTGAGATTGTGACAGAAAAATCAGGAAATTTAAACCTCGGTATTCCGGGTATTATGTATATGGGCGGTATCGCAGGTCTGATGGGCGCATTTTTCTATGAAAAAGGAACGGAGAACCCAAACGGTTTTGTGGGACTTCTCATATCGCTGTTATGCACCCTGATCGCATCTGCATTAGGAGGTCTTCTTTACAGTTTCCTTACGATCACACTTCGTGCAAACCAGAACGTTGTCGGTCTTGCACTCACTACCTTTGGTGTCGGCTTCGGTAACTTCTTCGGAGGCTCCATTTCTAAGATTGCAGGCGGTGTCGGACAGATTTCCGTACAGACAACAGCGGCAGCCTACCGCGTATCCATTCCGGGATTATCTGCGATCCCGGTGATTGGGCCGTTACTTTTCTCATATGGGTTTCTGACCTACCTGTCCGTCATGATTGCAGTGATCATGACCTATTTTCTGAAAAGGACGAGAAAAGGATTAAACCTGCGCGCAGTAGGAGAGAGCCCGGCAACAGCAGATGCTGCCGGAATCAATGTATCCCGTTATAAATATGTGGCAACTGTGACAGGTGCGTCCATTGCCGGACTCGGCGGTTTGTACTTCGTTATGGAATATCTGGGTGGAACCTGGTCCAACAATGGTTTCGGTGACCGTGGCTGGCTTGCTATCGCCCTTGTCATCCTTGCCCTCTGGAATCCGGATCATGCGATCTGGGGATCCATTGTCTTCGGTGGACTGTATATTCTCTACATTTATCTGCCGGGACTGACCAGAGCAACGCAGGAGCTCGTCAAGATGCTTCCATATCTTGTCACAATCATCGTTCTTGTCATCACAAGCAAGCGTAATAAACAGGAGAACCAGCCACCGGCAAGCCTTGGGGAGGCTTATTTCCGCGAGGATCGATAGAGCCGGGGTGACTAAAAGCCTACGCTGCCGGACGATAGGTTGTGTAAACCGGGGATGGGTGGGGCTTCCTACAGATTTCCATTGGGCTAAGAACTCCGAGAAGCCTCAGGACAGCGCATTCTCTCAGCAAAGGCTTCGAGAATACGCTTGAGTCTTCTCTTCGTAGCCCAGAGGATAATCTTCCGGAAGCCCCACCCATCCCCGACATTTGTTGCGTTATGGACGGCAGCTTGATTATCGACAAATCGGAATAAGATGCTATGTGAAAGACTGGCGGGAAGAACGAGGATATTACTAAAACAAAAAGAAAAACAGGAAGATTTTGTAAAGTATCTTCCTGTTTTTCTAAAGC
>CAKRFH010000095.1:0-11621 GCA_934320555.1 uncultured Roseburia sp. | reverse complement strand
ATAGAAAATGTATAAGAGTAGCAAAAACGAATAATTATAAGGGATTATGCATTAGACACACATTTGTAAAAAGGGAGTTACTTTATTAGGAAATTTCTTATTAAAACTTCCATCATACCCAATTATTTAAGAACCTATACAAACCAAGCGAAACTCCTCAAAAACGTAGAGAGGATTCGGGGAAGTGGGGGCTGCGCGGGATGAAAACCTTGGGGAGCCGCCGGTCCTTAGCTTTCAGCTGCGCAGGGGAAGCAGCGGCTAGCCGATAGCTGCCACTGCGCGGCTGGAAGCTTAGTACCGCTGCGAGCGACACGGAGCGAGAGCGTGTTTTCATCCCGCACAGCCCCCACTTTCCCGAATCAGCACAACTTCCCCTGAGTTTCGCGTAGCGTCCACACCTTTTTAAGTATAAAAAAATACGATAAGCTAAATCGCTTATCGTATCTCTCCTATGCAGGAGATGGGACTTGAACCCACACGGTATTGCTACCACAGGCACCTGAAGCCTGCGCGTCTGCCTATTCCACCACTCCTGCGAACAAATAGAATTATAACGCAGGCAAAGAAGAAAGTCAAGCAGAATTTGAATGAAATTTTCAAAAAAGTATAAAGTGTTCAAAAAATCAGAAAAATATGTAAAATTTTCTGTTATGCTCCGTAATAGTGCAAAAACAACTCCGCCAGATTCCCCTTCAAAGCAACACCAAGGGACGCAAGTGTCTCCGATAACGCAAGCATCGTTGCCATCATATCCTCAAAATTTGCATTATTTCCCATATGTCCGATCCGGATGACTTTGCCGGAAAGATCATCGAAGGAACCGGCGAGCATAATCCTGTGCTCCCTGCGCATCATCTTAAGGATCGCATCACAGGTCGTGCCTTCCGGAATATCGAATACGGTGACTGTGTCGGAGAAACCACTCTGTAAATGAAGCGGGAGACCGGCAGCTACGACGGCTTTTCTTGTCGCTTCGGCGATCTTATGAGTGCGTCCGATCAGATCCGGGTCAGCCTTAATATTGTCAAAAGCAGCCCGCAGCCCGTAAATATCACTGATCGGCATCGTGTAAGGAAACCACTTCTTTTCGTAATATCCATCAAATGCAGGCAGACTTGCATAGAAGGAACGGATTGGAGTCTTTCTATCCTGCATGGCTTTCTTCGCTGCATCGCTGATCGTGACAAACGTCAGTCCCGGAGGTGCGGAGACGGCCTTCTGGGAGCCACCGCAGAGCAGATCGATCTGATAATCGTCAACGTGCATCTCATTTCCGAACATACCGGATACAGAGTCTACCACCGTGAGGATACCATATTCTTTTAAGAGAGGGCAGATCTTATCTACCGGGTTTAACATGCCGCTCGGGGTATCACAGTGGACAACGGTTGCATATTTGTAATCATGATGTTCTTTTAAATAAGAAGAAAGTCCATCCGGATCAATGGCATTGAGCCTGTCCGCGTGATAAAACTCCGGCACACCGCCGTACATCGTGACAAAGTCGGCAAATCCTTCCCCGTACACACCATTCTCGATCACAAGCACCTTATCGCCCGGTTCTGTAAGGGAAGCACAGGCAGCCTCCAATCCAAGAATGCCCTCACCATCAAGAATCAGCGTCTCATTTTTCGTACCGAGCAGCTCGCTGATCTCCTCACACGTTTCCTTATAAAAATCTACAAATTCCTCATCCAGATCCGGATTCGTACACACAAGGCTGCGCGCCATCCGTACATTTTCCCGTACCTGCGTAGGACCCGGTGTCATTACTTTATACATAATACATTTCTCCTTCTTTATTTCAGTATTCAATAGCCAATTGAGAAACTAGAATTTTGGCAGTGAAAATTGTGCACAATCCAATACATGACAATAGAATGTTTGCGAAGCGTGCATTCTATTGTATACATTTTCCATGAGTTGCGCAATTATATTGAATTTGAGTTCCAACATTCTTTACTATAACACAAATAAGATGCTGGATGCATCTTTTATTCACGACAGGACATTCAAAAGGCGTATTATTGTTTATAATGATACCAATTCAAAAAATGAGTGAATAACTAACGTAATAAGAAGCGAAACTTGTAAATAACAGAACGATAGCTGAGAAACAGGTGCAGTTCTATAAGAAGACCTTGGGGAGCCGCCGGTCCTTAGCTTGCAGCCGAGCAGAGATGTAAGGGCTTGCCAGAAAATATCTCTGCGAGGATGCAAGCTTAGTACCGCTGCGAGCGACACGGAGCGAGAGCGTGTCTTCTTATAGAACTGCACCTGTTTCTCAGCTTTCACAGCCTGTCGATCGAGTTTCGCCCTCGTTATTACATCATCTTATTCACAATCTTCTGCAGCTGTCCCACAATCAGCAGCACAATCACCGCAGCCACTCCGATCTGCACCAGATTTCCCGGAATCGAAGTAACCGGAGCAATCCAGTTGCCATAAAGAATGCCCTCTGCAATATAATAGCCGACTACCTTAATGATGCACGCAACCCCGATCGCAAGTGTATTCCACCAGAAACCATGATGCTTCTCTGTGATCGCGCCAACTGCAAATCCCATCAGTCCGACAATCAGGAACGTAAACGGTGCCCATGCAGTCCAGCCGGAGAGCAGGTCAAAAAGTCCCATGCCGACACCGCCGGCAATCGCACCGCTCTTCTTGCCGAAAAGAATGGCGCAGATAAAAAGAGGTACATTTCCAAGATGGATCAGTCCACCATTGGCGGTAATCGGAAGCCGCACATTAATAAATGCGGTAAAAACATAGGTCAGGGCGATAAAAAGAGCCGTGACAGTGATAAAACGGATGCTCGATAAATCCTTCTGTGTGGCAGCGGCAGAAGCTGCTGTATTTGTTGTTTTCATAATAATCTCCATTCCTGCGTTTCTTACGCATTTTCATATTGTGACAGCAAAATGACCGGGGATGGGCATTCTGCCGTATAGTCCGTATCAGATGCATGCGCTGATCACGGAATCACGTGATGTTGTAACATTTTTGTTGTGCCTATCATATACAAAAACTGTCTTGAATAAAAAATCCAGTTTTATAAAAAATGACCATGCCAGTTTCAAAAGAAAAGCGAAAGGAATCTTAACATTTACTTAAGAGTGTTGACAATACAATATTATATGATATATAGTATTGAATAGAAAACAATATTATATTTCAAGAAAAGGAGTGAGCATATGGTATTTAATACAGGTGCAGCCCTTCTCGATGCGATTGTGTTAGCGGTTGTGTCGGAGGAGGAAGAAGGCACTTATGGATATAAGATCACGCAGGATGTCCGGAAGGCGATCGAGGTATCAGAATCCACGCTGTACCCGGTTCTGCGGAGGTTACAGAAAGACGGATTCCTGTATGTCTATGACAGGGAATGCGGAGGACGGAACAGACGTTACTACCAGATCACGGATGCCGGCCAGGTGAAGCTGTCGGAGTACCGGATGGAGTGGGAGATATATGCATCAAAGATTTCGGCATTATTTGCGGGAGAGGAGCTATAGAGGATGAACAGAGAAGAATTTATGAGGAGATTAGGGCAGCTGCTTTCCGATATCTCAGAGGAGGAGCGGCAGGATGCGCTCGATTTTTACAGAAGCTATTTCGAGGATGCCGGGGAGGGCAATGAAGCTTCGATTTTAAGAGAACTCGGGTCTCCGGAGAAGGTGGCAGAGGATATTAAACGAAATCTCGGAGCCGTGGAGGTTGTGAAGACGAAAGAGGATACCGGGGCAGGCAGCAGAAAAGAGCACCGGTCAGAGGAAGCGGACAGCGCAGAGCAGTTTTATGGAAAGAACCCATATGGAAGCGGCTCTTGCGGAAAAACAGGGAACAGTTCCAGCGGGGCATCCTATGCGGGCGGTTCATACGGAAGTATGTCCGGGCAGGAAGCGATGAACCAGTTCAGACAGGAAAAGAAGAAAAATACCGTGCTATGGGTGATCTTAGTGATCCTGAGTAGTCCGATCTGGCTGACCGTCCTGGCCGTGATCGCATCCCTTTTGCTTGGGGTACTCGCATGTATATTCGCGATTGCAGTATGCGTGGTAGTGATGATGGCAGCGTGTTTATTTGCCGGGTTCCTAATAGCAGGAGCCGGGATCGGTTATATGATCTCCACGAACGTGGCAGTCGGTCTTGGCGTGTTAGGCGGCGGCCTGCTTGTGATCGCACTTGGGATTCTTGCCGTCTGGCTGGTGGTATGGTGCTTCGGCTGGTTTGTACCGTGGGCGGTAAAAGGAATTGTAAAAGGCTGTAAGAGCCTGTTTCACAGAGGAAAGGAGCATACAGCGGCATGAAAAAGTTTACAAAAATTATTTTAATCATAGCGGCGGCCCTCGCGGCAGCCGGAATCATCTGCAGCGGGATCGCGGCAGCAATGGGAGCAGGATGGGCAACCATACACAAAAAAGCACTGGAGGGGGAATTTGATTTCGGAAACTGGCATTTCGGAGACGGGGTTTATTACAGCCATTCCGATTTTGAGAGAGACCCTGGTTACGACATAGAGGATACAGACGATGATGACTGGGAGGACGACTGGGACGATGATGACTGGGAGGATGACGATGATACAGACATCGAGGACAATGAGGCGGTGGAGAGCTTCGGGGACTGGGTCCTGAAGGTCAAAGATAAGGCGGAGGAACCGGCAGGAACGGAGAGCCAGACGCAGGACTATCAGGCTGCGGATATCGAACAGCTTGTGATGAGGCTTGACGTGGTGGATTCCCTTGTGATCGAAGAGTCAGAGGAGGATTCTGTTGTTTCTGTTGAGATGACAGATGGTTATGAAAAATATTTTTCAACAGAGCAGAACGGAACGATGCTAAAAGTATCCTATGACAGCAACCGCCATAATTATAAAAAAGGACCAACAGTCACAGTGAAAGTGCCGAAAGACTGCCAGGCACTGGATATAAAACTGTTAGTGGGAGTCGGGGATATCCGGATAAAAGCAGCAACCGCACAGGCAGGAAAGCTGTCAGCTTCCGTCGGGGTTGGAGATATCTTAGTTGGAGGTGTGTCAACAGCAGAAAAAGCAGAATTGGAATCCGGGATAGGCGATGTTGTTTTAGAAGATGTCACCGGTACGAAAATAGACGCGAAAAGCGGCATGGGAGATGTAAGGTTCAGCGGATATGCCTCTGAAAAAATCGAACTGGAATCCGGCATGGGCGATGTAGATGCAAATCTTTTCGGGGCAGAGCATGAATTCCAGCTGGAACTTTCTTCCGGTCTTGGCGATGTAGAGGTGAACGGAAAGACGGTCGGCTCCATTGGGACAGATTATGAAAATGATGTCACAGATGGTGTGAAAGTAGAACTGACAGCCGGAATGGGATCTGTGACGGTGCAGACAAGATAATATAGATTGACGAATCTCCCTGGGGATTGTATTCTGTGAATAGGAGCAGCCGTATTTCAAAAAAGTCAATATATAAATATAATTAATAAGACAAATAACAATTATTAATTAGACTTCTAAAAGAAATGCGATTATAATAGAAGGCACAGAATAGAAAAGGAGACGAATATCATGGCAAAAGTTGGTATTGTAATGGGCAGCGACTCAGATATGCCGGTTATGGCAAAAGCAGCAGACATCTTGGAGAAACTTGGAATCGAGTATGAGATGACAATTATCTCTGCACACCGTGAACCGGACGTGTTCTTCGAGTATGCGAAGTCAGCTGAGAGCAAAGGATTCAAAGTCATTATCGCAGGAGCAGGCATGGCAGCACACCTTCCAGGCATGTGCGCAGCGATTTTCCCAATGCCGGTCATCGGTATTCCAATGCATACGACCTCTCTTGGCGGAAGAGATTCCTTATATTCCATCGTGCAGATGCCATCCGGCATTCCGGTTGCGACAGTTGCAATCAACGGCGGTGCAAATGCAGGGCTTCTCGCAGCGAAGATCCTTGCAACCTCTGACGCAGAGCTGTTAGAGAGACTGAAAGCATATTCGAAAGAGTTAAAAGAGCAGGTTCAGGCAAAAGACGCCAGACTGCAGGAAGTCGGATACAAAAATTACCAGAAATAATAGATAGAAACAACACCCAGAAAAAGGAGAATAAAAATGGATTACAAGAACGCAGGAGTAGATATTGAAGCCGGATACGAATCCGTGGAACTGATGAAGAAGTATGTGAAGGGAACCATGCGTCCGGAAGTATTAGGCGGACTGGGCGGATTTTCCGGAGCCTTTTCCATGGAAGCAATCAAAGGAATGGAGGAGCCGGTTCTTTTATCCGGAACAGACGGATGCGGAACGAAGGTAAAGCTTGCATTTCTGTTAGATAAGCACGACACGATCGGAATCGACTGTGTTGCAATGTGTGTCAACGACGTTGCCTGCGCAGGCGGCGAACCATTATTTTTCTTAGATTATATCGCATGCGGAAAGAATTATCCGGAGAAGATCGCAACGATCGTTTCCGGTGTGGCAGAGGGATGCAGACAGTCCGGCTGTGCGTTAATTGGCGGTGAGACCGCAGAACATCCGGGACTGATGCCGGAGGATGAGTACGACCTTGCAGGATTTACCGTAGGTGTTGTCGACAAAAAGGATATTATTACAGGCGAGGACTTAAAAGCCGGTGACGTGTTAATCGGTATGGCATCCACTGGGGTACACTCCAACGGATTCTCCCTTGTAAGAAAGATCTTCAAGATGGATAAGGAGACATTGAACACTTATCATGAAGAGCTCGGAAAGACACTTGGAGAGGCACTTCTTGCTCCAACCAGAATTTATGTGAAAGCGCTGAAGAATGTAAAAGAGGCAGGAGTCCGCGTGAAAGCATGCAGCCATATCACAGGCGGCGGCTTCTATGAGAATGTTCCGCGAATGCTTCCGGAAGGCAAGCATGCCCTGATCCGCAAGGACAGCTATGAAGTTCCGGCTATCTTTAAGATGATGGCAAGAGAGGGACAGGTTGAGGAGCATATGATGTACAATACCTATAACATGGGTATCGGAATGATCGTGGCAGTAGATCCGGCAGATGTGGAGAAGACGATGGAAGCAATGCGTGCAGCCGGAGATACTCCATATGTGATCGGTGAGATCAAAGACGGAGAAAAAGGAGTGACCTTATGCTAAAGATAGCAGTCTGCGTATCCGGTGGTGGAACGAATTTACAGGCAATCCTGGATGCGATCGACAATGGTACGATCACCAATGCCGAAGTGAAGGTCGTGATCAGCAATAATAAGAATGCATATGCCTTAGAGCGCGCGAAGAATCACGGAATCGAGAATCTGTGCATTTCCCCGAAAGATTATCCGTCAAGGGAAGCGTTCAACGAGACGTTTCTCGAGAAACTGGATTCCTATGAGGTGGATCTTGTCGTGCTGGCAGGGTTCCTTGTGGTGATCCCGCCGAAGATGATCGAGACATACAGAAACCGGATCATTAACATTCACCCGTCCTTAATCCCGTCCTTCTGCGGAACCGGTTATTATGGATTGAAGGTACACGAGGGCGTGCTCTCCCGCGGTGTGAAGGTGACCGGTGCAACAGTTCATTTCGTGGATGAGGGGACAGATACAGGCCCTATCATTTTGCAGAAGGCAGTGGAAGTAGAACAGGATGACACACCGGAGATCTTACAGCGCCGTGTGATGGAGCAGGCGGAGTGGATCATTATGCCGAAGGCGATCGATCTGATCGCAAATGGCAGGGTGTCTGTTGTGGATGGCAGAGTCCGGATTGAGGACTGAATCTGAAAACACGTTGTAGCACATAGCAAATGACAGGAGAATACATATGAAAGTATTAGTAGTAGGAAGCGGCGGACGTGAGCATGCAATCTGTACAAGCGTGGCAAAGAGTCCGCGTGTGGAGAAGATTTACTGTGCACCGGGCAATGCCGGAATCGCAGCACTGGCAGAGTGTGTGCCGATTGGTGCGATGGAATTTGACAAGTTAGTTGCATTTGCAAAGGAAAAGGAAATTGATTTTACAATCGTAGGAATGGATGACCCACTGGTTGGCGGAATTGTCGATGTATTCGAGGCAGAGGGACTGAAGGTGTTCGGTCCGAGAAAGAATGCGGCAATCTTAGAGGGATCGAAGGCATTTTCTAAAGACCTGATGAAGAAGTACCACATCCCGACGGCAGCCTACGAGAACTTCACAGACCCGGAGGAAGCGCTGCGCTATTTAGAGACCGCAAAGATGCCGATCGTTCTGAAAGCGGACGGACTTGCCCTCGGCAAAGGTGTTTTGATCTGCAATACGTTAGAGGAAGCAAAAGCCGGTGTGAAGGAGATCATGGAGGACAAGAAGTTCGGAACCGCCGGAAACACGATGGTTGTCGAAGAGTTCATGACCGGACGAGAGGTGTCCGTATTGTCTTTTGTGGATGGAAAGACGATTAAGATCATGTCTTCCGCACAGGATCACAAGCGCGCGAAAGATGGTGATCAGGGACTGAATACAGGCGGAATGGGAAATTTCTCCCCGAGCCCGTTCTATACAGAGGAAGTGGATGCATTCTGCAAAGAGTACATTTACCAGGCAACCGTCGACGCAATGGCAGCCGAGGGAAGACCATTTACCGGTGTTATTTTCTTCGGACTGATGCTGACCGCAGACGGACCGAAGGTGTTAGAGTACAATGCACGTTTCGGAGATCCGGAGGCACAGGTTGTACTGCCTCGCATGAAAAATGATGTGATCGACGTGATGGAAGCCTGCGTGGATGGAAAGCTTGACACGATTGACCTTCAGTTCGAGGACAATGCCGCTGTCTGCGTGGTACTGGCATCTGACGGCTATCCGGTGGCTTACGAGAAAGGCTTTGAGATCACAGGACTTGAAAAGTTCGACGGCAAAGACGATTATTTCTGTTTCCATGCCGGAACGAAGTTCAACGAAGAGGGAAAGATCGTCACAAACGGCGGCCGGGTGCTTGGTATCACCGCAACCGGAAAAGATCTGAAGGAAGCGCGAAAGAAAGCCTACGAGGCAACCGAGTGGGTGCACTTTGCCAACAAATATATGCGCCACGATATCGGAAAAGCAATCGACGAAGCATAGAGAATTGAAACAGATGTGAAAACAGGTTACAGATGACCGCCTGCAAAAACCGGGGAAAACGGATGCAGGCGGTTATTTTTTCGCAAAAAACGTTGCATATTTATCCCAAACAGGTATAATAAAAAGCAGTAGATTCCATTTTCGGAAGGAGATTTACATGTCACAGGCAGTTATGATTAAGAGCAACAAGTATGGCATCAATCTGGTGCTGGATCCGGATCTGCCATTTCAGGAATTATTGCAGGATGTCATCGAGAAGTTTGAGGCATCCGAGAAGTTCTTCAAGAACGCGCAGCTGGCGATCTCATTCGAGGGAAGGAAGCTTTCGGAGGATGAGGAGAACCGCATTATCACAGCAATCACAGACCACACGTCGATTCAGATTCTCTGTATCGTACAGAATGGAAGTGACCAGGAAGCGGCGATGAAGCAGCAGATCGAGTATTATCAGCAGATACAGCAGCAATATGCCAGTATGAACAGCGGCTCCGGTGACTTTTACCGCGGAACACTGCGTTCCGGGCAGGTGATCGAGAGTGAATCCAGTGTTACCATTATCGGGGATGTGAATCCGGGAGCTAAGATTATTTCCGGAGGGAATATCGTAATCCTCGGAGCTTTGAAGGGGAATGCACATGCAGGAAGCGGCGGAGACAGAAGCTGCTTTATTTTTGCACTGGATATGAACCCGATCCAGATTCAGATCGGGGATCTGATCGCGAAGAGCCCGGATAAGGAGAAGACGAAGCGCAGCATGTTCCGGCGCGAGAAAGCGCATCAGACAGAGTCGCAGATTGCGATTGCAAGGGATGGAAACATCTATATTGAGCCGGTTACAAGAGATGTCATGAACCGTATGTAGAGCGTACGGCAGACAGTAAGAAGTAAGAAAAAACAAACAGGAAATGCACAGGAGGAACAGAATCCATGAGTGAAGTAATCGTAATCACATCTGGAAAGGGTGGAGTAGGTAAGACCACCACAACAGCGAACGTAGGAACAGGTCTTGCACAGTTGAATAAGAAGGTCGTTATGATCGATACTGATATCGGTCTTCGTAACTTAGACGTTGTCATGGGACTTGAGAACCGTATTGTATACAATCTGGTCGATGTCATCGAGGGAAAATGCCGTCTGAAACAGGCGCTGATCAAGGACAAGAAGTATCCGGAATTATGCCTGCTCCCGTCTGCACAGACAAGGGACAAGGATGCCGTGACACCGGAACAGATGATCGAGCTGATCAATGAGTTAAAAAAAGAATTTGATTATATTTTATTGGACTGCCCGGCAGGTATCGAGCAGGGATTCAAGAATGCGATCGCTGGTGCGGACAGAGCGCTGGTTGTCACCACACCGGAAGTATCCGCAATCCGTGACGCCGACAGAATCGTAGGACTGTTAGAGGCAAATGAGATGAAGCGCATCGATCTGATCGTAAACCGTCTGAGAATGGACATGGTAAGACGTGGAGAGATGATGAAGGTGGAGGATGTCACAGACATTCTTGCTGTGAACTTAATCGGAGCAGTGCCGGATGATGAGCAGATCGTTATCTCCACAAACCAGGGCGAGCCGTTAGTCGGTTCTGACTGTCTGGCAGGCAAGGCATATGCGAACATCAGCAGACGTATTACAGGGGAAGAGGTACCATTTTTAAATCTGGAAGAGAAGCAGGGTGTATTTGGAAAGATAAAAGAGTTCTTTATGAAAAACTAAGGGGGAGAAGCCATGGGTTTAATGGATTTATTCAGAAAGAAGAGTTCGGGGGATGTGGCAAAAGACCGCTTGAAGTTACTGTTAGTATCTGACCGCGCAAACTGCTCACCGGAAATGATGGAGATGATTAAGAGGGACATTATTGAAGTGATTTCCAAATACATGGATATCGATGCCGACGCGCTTGATGTCAAGATTACTGAGACCGAATCCGATGCCAACAACGGCATGGTGCCGGCACTTTTCGCGAATATCCCAATCAAGGATATGAAGCATAAGCCGGATAAAAAATAGAATATTGGACCTTTCAAAAAGCACGCGCTCCGCAGCAGGAAGTTGGTTTCTGTCAGGGGCGCGTTTTTTTTGTCTAAAATTTCTTAAAAAACGATATTGACATTTCTATTATATGGTGATATTGTTAATTACACAAGTAATGAACCATGAAACCAAAGAACCAGAAAAAAGAAAGGAGCCATCCATGCATGAATGAAATTTTAACCCAGGAAAAAAGTATCTACCTGCAGATTGCAGAATCCATAGAGACTGACATCCTGCGCGGCATCCTCTTAGAGGAGGAGCGGGTTCCAAGCACGAATGAGCTTGCAAAGCTCTATGCCATCAATCCGGCAACCGCAGCGAAGGGAGTGAATATCTTAGTGGATGAGGGAATTTTATATAAGAAAAGGGGAATCGGAATGTTTGTAGCAGCAGGAGCGAAGGAAGCCATTCTAAACCGCAGAAGAAGTGAATTCTACGATAACTACGTGAAGAAATTATTAGAGGAAGCTGCCAGCATCGGACTTGATCGGGACGAAGTTGTCCGGCTGATCCAGACCGG
>CAKRFH010000094.1:0-11645 GCA_934320555.1 uncultured Roseburia sp. | reverse complement strand
CAGCTTGATTATTCTATCAAATCGTCAGTCGTTTGTCAACAACTTTTTTCAACTCTTTGTTTTCGAACAGGCAGATAACTTGTCCAGATCTGTTCACTGTCCTATTTAAAAAGTTCTGCCGGAGAACTTTCCGTTCAGCGGCAGAACTTATATTAGCATTATTTATATTTTCTGTCAACACTTTTTCGTGTTTTCTTATAAATATTTTTCATCCTGCTTATAAACACTCAAAAGGCATCTCATGAGCTTTTCATTGTCACAGGTAAGAGACTTCACAGTCCGGGCGTATTCTGTCATCGAAAACGTTTAACGAAAGCACAGCACCACCGTAATGATCAGGTTGTTCTCATACAGATACGTCAGGAATGGACTTTCATATATATAGGAAATAAGCATGTTCCCAGTCTCACTGGTTCCGCAGAGCGCAATCAGGTAAAAGCCGATCCATATAACAGCCAGACCGAAAGCCACCCCTACTATCATTCCCAAGTACCGGTTCACGCCACGGATCACCGGTATTCTCGACACAATTCCGACAATCCGTGACAGAGAGTGCAGCAATAGCATCGCCACCGCCATCGTAGCAAAGAAAGAGATTCCGTTCAGGATGAAATCTGCCAGGCCATACGCAAGCTGTTCATATACCCCTGCGGACTCCATCAATCCACCTGCTGCATCTGCCGTCTTCTCCGCCAGTTCGCTCATGACAGCCTCCGGGAGCTGCATGCCGAGATTCTGCACTTCTCCCACCTGCTGTTCTGCTATATTCTGCGCATTTTCCTCAATACTGTTCTGTGCCTTCTCCTGAATAGCACTCTCGCAGGACTGTGCAATCCGCTCATATAGCATTGTGTTCTCTTTCAGAAACGTATTCACATAAGGTGTCGCCTGTGACACCAGAAAAAACATGACAATCCAGGATACCAGGGAATAAAGCATGCGAAGAAGCCCTCGTCTGTAGCCTCTCAACATGCTAAATGCCAGCACCGATATCACAATTATTAACAGCCAGTTCATATGTACTCCTTTATTTCAGCCTTATCTTCTCCGTCACCCCCTCCAAAATAACGGTATAATTCAACCCCATTCTTCCTGCAGCGATCTTATAAAGCTTCTCATCAAAATCATAATGGAACTTATAAATGCCCCTTGCCGTATAAATATCACAGGAATGCTCATTTGTGATGCACAGTTCACTGTTTGACAGGAATCCGATCTGCGTATATTCCATGTCAAAATCATTTTCCATTACAGCTGTCCCATGCATATCATAGATTATCACATGATGGGTAAGCTGTTCGTCATTGTTACTATATACTACCCCGATATATTTTTCATTATGGAAAATACTCTTCGCCTGATCGGACAGAACAATCTCCTGCGTCAGCTTCGGCTTCTGTGTCCCTTCAAAAATAAGGATCTCTGAATCCCCGTACGCGACCATCCGGTCCTTCGATACGAAATCCATCTCCGGAATCACCATATCTGAAAAAGAGTTTGCGGACACAATACGGTCAATCTCATTTTCCCCCACAGACCCGAAATTGTAAAAAGCAACTGTTGTCTTTACATTGCCATCGCTGATATCGAGCATTGCCACCGCAAGCTTTACCGCATCATCCGACAGCGCAATCGCAACCGGATAACCTCCGTCTTCCCCGTAAATTGCCCCGTTGACAAGCTCATTACCATTTTTATCGTATAAAACAAGAACGGAACCGGACTGATCCCCCATCAGAACCGCTACTGTTCCCTGTCCCGCGATACTTGCCATCTGGATCTTCCTCGTCGTCTCAATCTTCGTAGAAAGCCCTTCTGTTGTCATGATATAGAGATCCGTCCCATTCTTATCATAGACCACCAGATAATTTTCACAGGTGTCGATCGTCGGATTCGCCATCTCGTATGTCTGGTTCCAGATTCGGTTATTGTCCGCATCTGCATACAGTGCGCCATCGTTGCTATACTTCAACATATTTCCACGAAATTCTGTAAAAGTCGTCGCTGCCGTATCCGACTGCTCCACAGAATCTGTCACATCAAAATCCTCGTAATGCCGGAGTGCCATAAACAGCCACAGCCCCGCCAGAAGCACCGCCAGCAGGAAAAATACTATCAGCGTTCTTCTTAAGATCTTTAGCCTGTGCGCCCGTATTTTTCCTTTGTACTCCTCCATGTCCATCGCAGGAACTGTCTGGAATTCCGGTCTGTCAGTGTTTGTTGCCATAAGTACCTCTTTCCAATTGTTCATTGATTATCACATTATAGCACACCACACCATCAGATTCACTCCTTTTTTAATTTGGAAGTGTCAGATACTGCCCCTCATAGATCGCATCCGGATTGTCAATGCCGTTCGCCTCACAGATTTTGTCCATCACCGCCGTCGTCTGGTAGATTTTCCTGCAGATCCCCACAAGGCTGTCCCCTTTCTGCACAATATAATACCCCTGCGCGAGATACTGCCCGGCTTCGCTCATTGTCTCTGCGCTCTCTGTCTGATCCGGTTCCTGTGCAGATGCACTGTCTGCCTCTGCTGTTTCTGCCTGGCTCCCCTCCTCTGTCTGCTCTGCCAGATCCGCCGCTGCCATTTCTGTCTCCGGTACATTTTCCTGTGCAGCTGTTTCCGTACCCTGCTCTGGCACAATATTTCCCGCTACATTCTCAACCTGCACCTGCCCCGCCGTCTCTGTCGCTTCCACCTGACCATGATTCATCTGCAGAATCGCCGCCTCCATGGCATTCATTTTCGTGTGGTTCTGGTATGCCGTAACCCCCAGCCCACAGATTACAAGAAGCATGGCAGCCGACATTACATAAGATATGAAACCTCCTTTTTTCTGCTCTTTCTGCTTCATATAAGTCCGGTAGCTTCCCGTCACGCCTGCCGTCCCGGCAGCCGTCTCTTCCTTCTCCTGTGCCGTTCTCGCCTGTTCCTGTTCCTCCGTCTCGATCGACACGCTAATCCGTGGTTCCTCCTGCCCCTTCTCATAATAGATATAATAGCCGTCCCGCTTCTTTAAGACGCCATTTTTCACACTATAAAAAGAATCCTCATTCTGAAGTGTGTCCAGCAGATACAGTACCTGATGTGCACCGCCAAAATAGGTTCTGTGGATTTTCTCAACCGCTACCGTCAGTTCCGGCATCTGCCCACACACGTCAAACGCCCATCCTGTGATCACCAGGTCATCGTAGGCATGATTTAATTTCCGGTACAGATATGCCCAGCTGTCATCGTTCCAGACCGGCACATCGCCATCAAACGCAATCTCTTCCAATGCAATTGCCGCTTTTATAAAAATGCATTGGCGCTCTCTGTCCTTCTCGAGGCTTCCGAGCAGTACATACACCATTTTTCCCGCGGAAACATTCTGTGGATGTATGGTCTGATAGGCTCTGTTCTCTATGTAAATACGGTCTCCAATATCAGGTGCGCCAATCTGTTTAATATTCTTTGGTAATGCTCTCTCTTCCTGCAAAATCTCTGTCATGATGAAACCCCTTTCTCATGCCTGTCCCTTTCCCGGACATCCTGTTTTTTCAGAAAAATCCTAGCACACCGCCTGTGCAGATTTTGACGGATTCTATCCATTGTCTTTGCCTGTTAGCAACAAAAAAATGCCAAAAAGCGACATCTCTGCCGTTTTTTGACATTTTCCCTGCTGTTTTTTGTCAGATCAGACTATTTTACAAATGCTTTTACTTTCTTATAAATGCCCTCTGCATCCAGACCATATTTGTGGATGAGTTCCACTGCCGGACCGGACTCGCCGAAGGTGTCATTCACACCGATTCTTAAAACCTTTGTCGGAGCTTCCTCACAGAGTACCTCGCAGACTGCACTTCCAAGTCCGCCAATGACAGAGTGTTCCTCCACTGTCACTACCTTGCCGGTCTTTGCCGCAGACTGTACAACAAGCTCACGGTCGATTGGTTTGATTGTGTGGATATTGATGATCTCTGCGTTGATTCCATCTGCCGCAAGCAGCTTCTCCGCCTCGATAGTCTCGTTGACGCACAGACCTGTTGCAAAAATGGTAACATCGGTTCCTTCTTTTAACACAATTCCTTTTCCGATCTCAAACTGGTAGGTCTCCTCATCGTTGAAAACCGGAACTGCAAGACGTCCAAAACGAAGATAAACAGGTCCCACATAGTCATAGGCAGCCTTCACTGCCGCTCTTGCCTCTACATCATCTGCCGGATTGATCACAACCATTCCCGGGATCTCGCGCATCAGTGCCAGGTCTTCTAAGCACTGGTGGGTTGCCCCGTCTTCCCCTACGGAGATTCCTGCATGCGTCGCTCCGATCTTTACATTCAGATGTGGGTATCCGATCGCGTTGCGCACCTGCTCATAAGCACGTCCTGCTGCAAACATTGCAAAAGAACTCATAAACGGTACTTTTCCGCTGGCTGCCACACCTGCTGCGATGCCTGCCATATTTGCCTCTGCAATACCGACATCCCAATGGCGCTCCGGGAATGCTTTTTTGAAGACGCCTGTCTTGGTTGCCCCTGCAAGATCCGCATCTAATACGATCAGATCATCATGCTCTTTTCCTAACTCTACTAATGCATTTCCATAGCTGTCACGGGTTGCTACTTTCTTTATTTCTGACATAATGCTTCACCTGCCTTTTCTAAATCTGCCATTGCCACTTCATACTGCTCATCATTCGGAGCTTTTCCATGCCAGTCACATGCGTTCTCCATGAAGGAAACTCCCTTTCCCTTTACGGTCTTTGCGATGATCGCAGTCGGCATTCCCTTGGTCTCCCTTGCCTCTTTGAACGCAGCACGGATCTCGTCAAAATCATTGCCATTGATATTGATCACATGGAAATTGAATGCCTCAAACTTCTTATCAATCGGATATGGAGAGCATACTTCGTCAATGGCTCCATCAATCTGAAGATTGTTATTGTCCACAACGACTACGAGGTTGTCTAACTTCTTAAAGCCAGCCCACATCGCTGCTTCCCAGATCTGTCCCTCCTGGATCTCCCCGTCTCCGCAAAGTGCGTACACACGGTAGTCCTTCTTATCAAACTTTGCAACAGCTGCCATTCCGACTGCTACAGAAAGTCCCTGTCCCAAGGAACCGCTTGACATATCTACTCCTGGAATATGCTTCATATCCGGATGTCCCTGTAAATAAGATCCTGTATGACGCAGTGTGACAAGATCCTCCTTCGGGAAATATCCGCGCTCTGCCAGCGTTGAATATAAGCCAGGTGCCACATGTCCCTTAGACAGGACAAAACGGTCTCTGTCTGCCATCTTCGGGTTCTTCGGATCGATGTTCATCTCCTCAAAGTACAGATATGTAAAAATATCTGCTGCGGATAAAGATCCACCCGGATGACCGGATTTTGCACTGTGTACTGCTGTTACAATACTTTTGCGAATCTCGTTCGCGGTTTTTTCCAGTTCTAAATTTGTCATAATACCTTTGCCTTTCTGTGATTCTGTTATCTATAACTCAGTCCGTCCCTCAAGGGCGCGGAGCAGTGTTACTTCATCAATATATTCCAGATCCCCTCCTACCGGCACGCCGCTGGCGATTCTCGTCACCTTGATCCCGGTCGGCTTGATCAGCTTGCTGATGTACATCGCCGTTGTCTCTCCTTCGAGGCTGGAATTCGTTGCAATGATCACCTCGTCCACATCCTTCTGAAGCCGCAGCATCAGTTCCTTGAGCCGGATATCGTTCGGTCCGATCCCAAGCATCGGTGAGATTGCGCCGTGGAGTACATGGTAGACCCCATCGTATTTGCCCGTCTTCTCGTAAGCTGCGAGATCCCTTGTATTCTCCACAACCATGATTGTCTTATGGTTTCTCGATGCATCCTTGCAGATCGGGCAGAGCTCATCGTCTGTCAGTGTGAAACACTCTTTACAGTACCGGACATTCTTTCTCGCATCAATGATCGCATTCGAAAGCCCCTCCACCTGCTCTACCGGCATATTCAGGATATGAAATGCCAGGCGCTGCGCCGACTTGGCGCCGATTCCCGGGAGTTCCGACAGCTCCTGTATTAACTTGTTAATCTGACTGCTATAGTAATCCATCGCTCTCTTCCTTTTTTGTGAACTGTAACTAATATTAAATGATATCGTCCATTTTTACAAGTGATTTTCTTGACTAGATTCTGACTGCCTTTTATACTGAAAGTAACATGCACCTGCAGCCTTTGCCCCGCAGGATGCGGAAAGACATAGGTAACCGCTATGAAAGAAAATATTGCCACGATCCCACTGATAGACGCTTTTAACGCCAAGGATGAGTGTCCTTTCTGCTTTTTAGAGCGTGAAGCAGAACAGCACGCCATCTCTTTTATCTTAGGCTCCGCCTATATGGAAGACGATATCCGGGAAAAAACGGACGCGACCGGCTTCTGCCGCCACCATTTCAAGATGATGTACGACTATGGTAACCGGCTCGGAAACGCGTTGATCTTAAGCACCCATCTGAAGAAGTTAAACGCAGAGCTCACAAAGGAGATGAAGGAGTTCACCCCCGGGAAATCCAGCCTGTTGAAACGCATGAAACGAACAGATGCCACCGCCGCAAAATCTGCTGAGACACCGCTTGGCGCATGGATCGAGAAAAAAGTGTCCGACTGCTATGTCTGCGACCATTTCCGCAATATTTACGGACGGTATCTGGACACCTTTTTTGACCTGTATACAAAGAATCCGGAGTTCCGGCAGCTGTTCGAATCAAGTAAGGGCTTCTGCCTGCCTCACTTCGGGGATCTGGTCGAGACTGCTGAGAACAGGTTAAATGATACACAGAAAAAGGAATTCTATGCAACCGCCTTCCCGATGATGCAGGAAAATATGGACCGCCTCCAGAAGGAAGTCTCCTGGTTTGTTGAGAAGAACGATTACCGCAATAAGGATAAAGACTGGGGAACTTCCGCAGACAGTATCCAGCGCGGAATGCAGAAATGTGCCGGTGGATATCCGGCGGATGAGGTGTTTAAGGCGAAACTTTAAAGTGTCTCTGTTGTCATGAATAAAAGCGTCAGTCCCGGTTTTGTTCTGCTTACTGCCGTGACTGACGCTTTTCGTCTGTGCTTTTTTGATTCTGGTCTGTATCTCTGGTCTGGAATCTGTCCTAGAATGGAAGTCCGCCGCCAAGACCGCCCATGCCTCCGGTGATCTTTGCCATGGAGCTCTGGCTCTCTTCCTCGAGCTTGCGGAATGCTTCGTTGGCTGCTGCCATGATAAGGTCCTCTAACATCTCGATATCATCCGGGTCAACAACTTCCTCGGATAACTTGATCTTTGTGATCTCGTGCTTACCGGAAACAGTCACTTCTACTGCTCCACCGCCGGCTGTTGCCGTCACTTCCTTCTCTTCTAATTCCTTCTGTGCCTCTTCCATCTGACGCTGCATTCTCTGTGCCTGCTTCATCAGATTATTCATATTTCCAGGCATACCACCCGGAAATCCACCTCTTTTTGCCATGCTATATCCTCCGTTGCGTTATATAGTTCTGTTTCTTTTGGTCTGTCCTATTTCGTCCTCTGCCGTGCCTGTTTCCCCGACAGTCTTTTCTTATCATAATATAATTTCCCGGATCCGTCCAGTTAAAAATCATCCTCTTCGATCTCAAAATTGATCAGATCCCTTAAATCCGGATATACCTCGCCGCTAGGATGACCGGTTTCGTTCTGCTTCACCTGAATCTCCACTTCTTTTCCGATGCGCTCTGCAATCATCATCCGAAGACTATCCTGACAGCCGGAACGGTTCTCCGCGATATACGCGTAAGCATTCGGATCCTCGAATACGAGCAGAAGGCTGCCGTTTGGTCCGAGCGATGGCAGTGCTTTTTTCAGATAGGTTTTGCTGATGCCCGTAAGCTGTGACAGCATCCCCTGCCAGCCTGCAATGACCTGTTTGATATCCTCCGGGATCGCTTTCGGAAGTTCCATCTTCTTCACTTCCTCTGCCGGATTTATGTTGCTGCCCTGCCTGGGGCTGCCTGCCTGTGTGACAACCACACCTTTTTCTAACTTCTTCTCCAGGCTGTCCACGCGGTCGATTAACGACTGGTAATCCTGTTCCATCTCTGGTTTACATAATTTTATAATGTGGATTTCGATTAAAATCCGTTTCTGTGCCGCATATTTGATCTGATTGCCAAGCTCTGAGAAAATGCGGATGTAACGCATCAGCACTTCCGGGGCTACCATCTGCGCTTCCTCTTTTAACAGCGCCAGATTATCTGCGGAAATGTCGAGTACATCCTCCATATCGTCTGAACTCTGGACAAGCAGCAGATTGCGCAGATACCAGGTGAAATCGGTCACGAACTGTCCCATCTCGCGCCCCTCGATCACCATCTCATCCACAATGCCAATCGCCCCTGTCACGTTCTTCTCAAGGATGGCACGCAACAGCCTGCTGAACACCTCCGTGTCCACTGCGCCGAGCGTCTCAAGCACCTTCTCATAGGTCAGCTCCTGTCCCAGATAAAAGGCAATGCACTGATCTAAAAGGCTTAACGCATCACGCATGGAGCCGTCTGCCGCCTTCGCAATGTAGCGGATCGCACGTTCCTCCACGGAAACACCCTCCTGCTCCATCAGATCCTGCAGTCTTCCTGCGATCGTGTCAATTGAAATTCTGCGGAAATCGTAGCGCTGGCAGCGCGACAGGATTGTGATTGGAATCTTATGCGCCTCCGTCGTTGCCAAAATAAAAATCACATAAGACGGCGGTTCCTCGAGCGTTTTTAACAGTGCATTAAAGGCTCCTATGGAAAGCATATGAACCTCGTCGATGATATAGACCTTGTATCTGCCCTCGGTCGGGCGGTATTCCACCTCTTCCCGGATCTGTCGGATATTATCAACACCGTTGTTCGATGCCGCATCAATCTCGATGACATTCATGGAACTTCCGGCTGCGATCGCACGACAGCTCGGGCATTCCCCGCACGGGCTTCCGTCCACCGGATGTTCACAGTTCACCGCTTTGGCAAAAATCTTTGCGATTGTCGTCTTACCGGTTCCCCTTGTACCACAGAACAGGTAGGCATGTCCGATGCGGTCCGCTTTTATCTGGTTCTTCAACGTCGTTACGATATGGTCCTGTCCCTTTACGTCCTCAAATTCCTGCGGTCGGAATTTCCGGTACAACGCCGTGTATGACATGGTCTGCCTCCTCCTGACACTGCCCGGCGCAGTATGGCACTACGCCGGGCAGTTTCTTTCTTCTCTCTTTTTCCAAAAATCTAATCACCGAAGCTGATACCTATTCTCTTGGCTTCCTTGATCATCTGACAGTTCGGATCTACCATCTTCAGCTTTCCGGCAACATCCGCTAATGGAACGCGCTTCGTCTGTCCGTTGATCATGGCGATCATACATCCGTAATCTTCATCCATAATTGCCTTTGCTGCGGCAGAGCCTAGTCTTGTGCAGAGCACTCTGTCGTATGGGCATGGGCTTCCGCCACGCTGGGTATGTCCCGGAACCGTCACACGCACTTCCACACCTGCCGCCTCGTAGATCTGGTCTGCGATCTCGTAGGAAACGGAAGGGTATTTGCGATCTGCCACTTTTGCCTTGTAAGCCTTCTTCGTAAGGGAGGAATCTTCTTTGGAGATCGCCCCTTCTGCCACTGCAAGAATCGTAAAGCCTTTTCCTGCCTTGGTTCTCTTATTGATCGCCTCGATCACCTTGTTGATGTCGTATGGAACTTCCGGAAGGAGAATGATATCTGCGCCACCGGCAATTCCTGCATATAACGTCAGCCAGCCGACTTTGTGTCCCATTACTTCCACGATGAAGACTCTGTTATGGGAAGCTGCTGTTGTATGAATACAGTCTATGGCATCTGTTGCAATGTTGATCGCGCTCTGGAAACCGAACGTCACATCTGTTCCGTAAATATCATTATCAATGGTCTTCGGGAGATGGATGACATTCAATCCTTCTTCCCGGAGCAGATTTGCAGTCTTCTGTGTACCATTTCCGCCAAGGATAACAAGGCAGTCTAAGTTCAGCTTGTGGTAGGTCTGTTTCATTGCCTCTACTTTGTCAAGCCCGTTTGCATCCGGCACTCTCATCTGCTTGAACGGCTGGCGGGAGGAACCTAAGATCGTGCCACCCTTTGTGAGGATTCCGGAGAAGTCTGCGGATGTCAGCAAATGATAGTCCCCGTAAATCAGTCCTTTATATCCATTATGAAATCCGTAGATCTCAAGTTCTTCCACATTATTGCTTAATCCCTTTACAACGCCTCTCATGGCTGCATTCAGTGCCTGGCAGTCTCCACCGCTTGTCAACATTCCGATTCTCTTCATATGCAATAGTCCTTTCTGTAATCAATTCTACGTGTCTGCCGGTACAGGCTTGGCCATCCGGCATTGCTAAGGTCTATTATAATATATCAGGTGGCAATTGACAATCTGATGTCTTTTGTTGTGTAACTTTTTTTCTTTTACCGGATGCAGATGTAAACCATGTATACAGCATACATGAGTAGCATCATGATACCCTCTTTCCGGTTGATCTCCTTTGATGTCCATGCAAAGATCCATACCACAAGGCTCATCACGATCAAGATCACGATATCAATGATATTCTCCATCAGGAAGGTGATCGGGCTGATTGCTGCTGCAACACCGAGGATGAGCAGTATATTGAAAATGTTTGATCCGATGACATTCCCAAGTGCCATATCAACCTCATCTTTTCTTGCCGCTACGATAGAGGTCACAAGCTCTGGAAGGCTCGTTCCGAGCGCCACGATGGTGAGGCCGATCAGCGTCTGGCTGAGACCAAATCCCGCTGCGATCGAAGAAGCTCCGTCTACGACGAAATCTCCGCCGAACTTGATTGCAATCATACCACCGACAATAAAGAGCAGACACTTCCACATCGGAAGTATCTTGATTTCCTCCTCGATGAGCTCTTCTTCCTCTTCCTCAAGCTTATCCCCTGCGTTTCTCGCCTGCTTTGCAGAGTGGATCATCCAGAGCAGGTATACAATGAAGATGACAAGAAGGATGATTCCGTCCACTCTGCCAAGGGACATGCCAAGAAATCCGAGTACAACTAAAAGCCCTGCACAGATAATAGAAAACGGGAATTCTTTTAGCAGGGTATTTTTCTCAATGGTAAGCGGTGCGAAGAGCGCACATGCTCCGCAGACGACCATGAGGTTGAAGATGTTGGAGCCGGCGACATTGCTGACCGCAAGGGTATTGTTTCCGATCATGGATGCAGTCACGCTGACGGCAAGCTCCGGAAGACTCGTTCCCATCGCTACGATTGTCATGCCGATGATTAAGGACGGGACGTTGAATTTTTTGGCTACAGATGAGCTTCCTTCTACGAAGAAATCGGCGCCCTTGATCAGAAGGACGAAGCCGATCACCAGGATTATAGCTGATTTTAAAAGTTCCATTTTTTGTTCCTCGCTTTCTTTATCTGGGGGCGAAACTCTGCTTTCGGTTGTGCCAGGTGCGGAACGGGCGGTGAGCTGTAAGAAAACACGCTCCCGCTCCGTGTCGCTCGCAGCGGTACTAAGTTTCCAGCCGCGCAGTGACAGAATATTGGCAAGCCACTACTGTCTCTGCGCGGCTGGGCGCTAAGGACCGGCGGCTCCCCAAGGT
>CAKRFH010000093.1:0-12046 GCA_934320555.1 uncultured Roseburia sp. | reverse complement strand
TGAAGGAAATATAACACCAAAATGAACAAAAATGCTCAGAATGGAAAGATTATGGTTGAAAAAAAGAGGAAATCTGATAATATGAACGTGGATTAAAAGAAGGAGTGGAAAAGACTATGCAGGAAAGGAATATGAGAAGGCTGTGCCTTGCAATGGCAATGTTTATATTGTTGTTTGGAGTGTGCTTCGAGTGTATGCGGGCAGATTCTTCCGTACATGATGTTTATCTGCATAGTAGTCAGAGAACGGAAATCAGCAGAGCTGTCCAGAAACAGACGGCCGGAAAAGAGATCGCCTCTGAAAACATTTCACTTAAGAATATAGAGCCAGGCTTTCACAATGGTATCCAGCAGCAGCCGGATGATTCCGAGGATGAAGCAGCCGAACAGAAGGTCTGGGCAGAGTATCTGGATGATGCCATTCTGGCATCGAATAAGAGCTTTTATTCGCAAAGCAGACAGATTTCGTTAAGCAGCAGGGATCAGAGGAAATGTGCGACAAGCTGTCTTCATGAGTCGGATGGAAAGAAACGAAAACTGGCAGAAGCTGCGTAAGGATAGGACAGAAGAAGTATCTGTACAGGAGGGACTGTACGGAAACTTGTGATGCCCTGAAAGATAGAGAGAGGTGTTATAGGAATGAATAGTTTATTACTTTGTATCCCATTTGCGGGATTGTTACTTTGTATCGCTGTCATGCCGTTAGTGAAGCCGGAATGGTGGGAAAAGAATCAGGCACTGGCAGTCATTTTATGGTCTTTCTTATTTATCATTCCATCTGTACTGTTAAATGGTGCAGGGGAGACAGTAGAGACCGTGTTAGAGTGTATCATCAATGATTATCTGACC
This sequence comes from uncultured Roseburia sp., assembly GCA_934320555.1. Lineage (GTDB taxonomy): Bacteria > Bacillota > Clostridia > Lachnospirales > Lachnospiraceae > Roseburia. The sequence goes on along the minus strand of CAKRFH010000093.1, from coordinate 11,198 downwards.
TTTATTGTATTATTGTTTGGATTGTTCTGTGTATCCGGCAATATTACGCTGGAGGGAAATCTGGCAGGTTCCCCGGCAGTCAATGCCATATTTCTGGCATTCGGTACGCTGCTTTCCAGCTGCATCGGAACAACAGGAGCCAGTATGCTCTTAGTTCGTCCGCTGATTAAGATGAATTCCTGGAGAAAGAAGAAGAGCCAGATCATGATTTTCTTTATTTTCATGATCTCAAATATGGGAGGCTGCCTGACTCCGATTGGAGATCCGCCACTTCTGATGGGATTCATGCGTGGCGTGCCATTTTTCTGGAGTCTGAATCTGTTCCATATTCTGATCTTTAATATGGTCATTTTACTGATTATCTTTTATTTTATTGACCGCAGGGCATATCGCAAAGATATTGCAGCAGGTCTCCATCCGGATATCAGCAAACCTGGAGTTGACATAAAAATAGAAGGTTTACATAATGTTATTTTCCTGGTTGTTATTGTAGCAGCCGTTATTTTGAGCGGAACATTACCAGGACTTCCGGCATTCCAGGATGCTGCTGGCAATGTAATTGGAATTAAGATCTTTAAGGAAGTGAAGCTGACCGTTCCGGCAATCATTGAAATTATTATGATTCTTGCAGCAGCAGGACTGTCCTTTAAGACAACTCCGCAGAAAATCCGTACGCAGAACCACTTTACCTGGGGCGCGATCAAAGAGGTTGCTGTGCTGTTTGTTGGAATTTTTATCACGATGCAGCCTGCACTGGCACTGCTTAAGACAATGGGACCGAACCTTGGAATTACAGAGCCATACCAGATGTTCTGGTCTACCGGTATGCTGTCAAGCTTTCTGGATAATACACCGACATACCTTGTATTCCTCACAACAGCAGGAACACTTGGCTTTACATCCGGTATTACCACGACAGTCGGAACCATTTCCGTCCAGATCCTCGAGGCGATCTCCTGTGGTGCTGTTTTCATGGGAGCCAACACTTATATCGGAAATGCGCCGAACTTCATGGTAAAATCCATTTCAGACGAAAACGGTGTCCGCATGCCATCCTTCTTTGGATATATGATATGGTCATTTGGAATCCTGGTACCGGTATTTATTATTGATACCCTGGTATTCTTCTTATAAACGGACAGAAAGGAATGGTAAATCATGGAAAATAATCGTCAGAATTGTTATGAGATTGCAAAACGAATTTATAAACTGGATAAAGATGTATATGAATGCTTAGGTTCCTCTCTGGGCCGTACGTTTACCGGAGATGAGGCAAGCTGTATAGAAGAGCTTACGCGTCTTCTGATCACAAGACCGCATGGACACGAGCTGCAGAGTGAGTTCGCGTTGATCGGGAATATGGCAAGAACCATTAAGGACAAAGATGACCATAGACGCATGATGACCGAGTACAATGAGATTTTACAGCTGTTACACGCAATCCCGAAGGGAATCGGAAGCGTCGACATTTTAAATGAAAATATGGCGGCACTGAATACGTCCAATCTGCGTCAGAAATTCTCACCGGATGACCATCTGATTATCTGCATCGGCCGAAGACACGGAAGTGCCGGTACAGATATCGGATTTGCGCTGGCTGATAAGCTGAAAATCAATTATTATGATGCGGAGATTTTCAAAAGAGTATTGAAGCGTCTGGATGCGGAGAAAGAAGGCTTCGCAGATGAAGGAAACTACGATGAAGAGTTCCGGAATAACATGGCAAACAAAGAGCCGAAAAAGGAAAGCTTTCTACAGAACTTCAGGAAGTATCATGGACTTCCGGTTCAGGATGCCATTTTCTTCAATCAGAGTGACCTGATCTGCGAGATGGCAAAGAAGGAAGACTTTATTGTTATGGGAAGATGCGCGGATGTCGTGCTGACGAACCACCGCATCCCACATATCAGCATTTTCATCACGGCTTCCTTCGACCAGCGTGTACACCGTATGATGGAGCTGCACAACTTAAATTACAAGCAGGCAGCACATCTGTTACAGAAGTTAGACAAGAAGCATGAGAGCTATTACCACACTTATACAGGTAAGAAGTGGGGAGATGCGGTCAACTACGATCTGTGTATCAACAGTGCAAGTTATGGTATCGAGGAATCTGTGGAGCTGATTGAGCGAATGATCAATAAGTATCCGAATCGATAAGAAATAGACTGAAAAATCAATACGATATTTATGTCGGAAAACTACATAAATGTTGAAAAATATAAACTTTACTTCCGGGTATAATTGATATAATATCTGAATAAAGAGATGTGAATATCAGTGTGGTTGATCAATCTGGTAACGTGTCACTTTAAACCCTTTTATGTATGTTTTAATTTCTCCTAAAACATATGTTACCCTTTAGCAGTGTGCATTTGCACAGACTTTATAGTGTAAAGAAAATCTACCATAATTTTTATGGTAGATTTTCTTTATTCTCTTAAAAAATATGAGAAAAAAGGTATTTGGTGAAAAGAGGAGACAGAAGTGGATAAAAATGTACAATATATTTTAGAAGTTGCCCGTTGCGGTGGGATTACAAAAGCAGCCAATAATCTTTATATTACGCCCTCTGCATTAAGCAAGTTTGTCCAGGCAAGAGAGGATGAACTGAATGTTCAATTATTTCACAGGATTGGTAAAAGATTTGTATTGACTGCAGCAGGAGAATATTATGTCCGTAAATGTGAAGAAATTGAGATGATCCAGAAAGAAATGGCAATTCAGATGGAGCGTTTTTCAAGCCTAAGCCATGGTGTCATACGAATAGGCGTACAGCCTTCTTTTTCAGATATTGTATTAAGGGATATCCTGCCACAATTTCAGGGAAAATTCCCTGCTGTAAAGATCATCCTTCAGGAACACTCGAATAGGGAACTTATGGAATTGTTAAGAAAACAGCAGGTTGATGTTGTGCTTGCAACAGTCACACAGGAAGATGGAGATCTCGAATACCATCCGGTGAAAAAATGTGAATATGTTATGGCGGTTGGCAAACATCACAGATTAGCCGGACAGGCGCAAAAAAAGGACGGATTTCAATATCCATGGATTGATTTAAGAGAATGTGCGAAAGAAGAAAATGTTATGTTGCTGCCAGGTTCTCCGTTCCGGCAGCAGGCAGATGAGATATATGGATCTTATCATCTGAGCCCTAATATTGTATATCAGATCAGTGGCACAAGAACGGGATTGTCCTGTGTAGCGCACCATGAGGCAGTCATGATCACTCTGGATCATATGATTTTTAATAATCCTTTTTCAAAAGAAATTATTCCGCTGGCGATTGGGGACACCCCGATTCGGACAGCGATAGATCTTATATATATGAAAGATACCATATTAAAAGCAGAACTGACCTGTTTATATGAAATTGTGTGTGAATCACTTCGGTAAAAAGGTAAATGTGTCATTAAACTACATATTTTTTGAAAATAAGAAACTGTACTTTGCGATCTTCTTATATGATAATACTATTTATTATAGAAGCCATAGGAAAGAAGTTGGAGGAACAAATGACACCTTTAGAGATTACGTTACTTATTTTGATATTGACAATTGTTGCGTTTATTACGGGAAAAATACCATTTTCTGTAATTTCTACCGGAATCATAATTTCTCTTATTATGACAGGGGTAATGGAACCAGGAGAAGCATTCAGCGGATTTACAAATACAAATGTGGTTATGTTTGTTGCGATGTTCATAATTGGCGCAGGACTCACGAAGACAAGCCTGATTGATAAGGCAGAACAGGTAGTAGTACGCTATAAAGATAATCCGAAGATGCTGATTTTTCTGGCATGCGTGGCATCATCCTTACTGGCAAGTATCACAAGTGCAACGGCAACTGCAGCTATTATGATTTCATTGCTGGTGGGAATCGCAAATGAAATTGGAACAAGCCGGAGCAAATTGCTGTATCCGGCAATGGCCTGTGCCAATATCGCTACGTCCATGACTTTTTTAGGACAGGGAGCCAGCAATATTACCTGGATTGATATTATTGCAAAAGCAGGTGGGCCGAGGGAACTTCATATCTGGGATTTTACAATTGCAAGAATACCATTGCTTATAGTGTCAATTCTATATATGACATTTATAGGCTATAAACTAATGCCGGACATAGATAATAGTAAATTTGCAGATAGTGCGCATACAGGCAGAAATGCAGCTAAATTAAGTCAGGCAAAGGAGAAGCTGGCAATTGTTATTATAGCTGTTACGATTCTTGCGATGTTACTTGAAAGTGTGATAGGTATCCCAATGTATCTTGTAGCCTGTATTGGTGCGGTATTACTTGTACTGACAGGAATTTTGACAGAAAAAGAGGCATTAGAATCCATTCATCAGCCAACCATCTTCTTGTTTGCGGGTGTGCTGACATTATCAGAGGCGATCAAAACAACAGGCGCGGGGGATGTAGTTGCAGACTGGATGATCCGTTTAATCGGAAACACGACAAATCCTTATCTGATCATGGCAATTTTTTTCCTGATCCCATTTTTACTGACACAGATCATGTCAAATCTGGCAACACTTACGATTTTCATACCACTGGTGGTATCTGCATGTATGAAAATTGGAATTGATCCACGTGCAGCAGTGGTAGGAGTGCTGACAGCAAGCTGTATTTCTATCATGACACCTATGGCTGCACCATGTCAGATCATGATCATTGAGCCAGGTGGATATACGATAAAAGACTATTTAAAATGTGGGACACCTCTTGCAGTGATCCTGGCAATTATGACGATCTTCCTGACGCCGGCTATGTTCCCATTCTACTAAAAAACAGAATAATTTCTAAAATTTTAAAAAAAATAGAAACCCAAAAGAAAGCTGATTTCCCATCACGGAGAGATCAGCTTTCTTTTTTATAAATCTTCTTGTTTACAAACCGTGAAAAATTGGATACATTATATATGGAACAAAATAGAGGGAGTTTTTATTAAAAATGAAAAACAAGCGTACCTGCGAATATATCGCAGAAGCCATACAAAATGAAATACTGTCCGGGCGGATGGAAGCCGGACAGCCGCTCAGACAGGAAGAACTGTCCGAACTTCTTGGATATTCCAGAATTCCAATACGTGAAGCACTGCAGATCCTGGAAGCGCAGGGACTTGTGAGACGCCTTGCAACACGCCATGTTGTTGTCGCAGATTTTTCAGAAAAGGTATTGGAAGAGATCTATGAAATGATCTGCGAAGTAGAAAAAAAAGCACTTTATGATCTGGCAGAAACAGGTGCCGAATGGAAGTACGACTGTAAAGGGGAACATGCAGAGGAACAGTTTCACAGATACATCTATGAGACAATCACGAATGAATTCTTCCGGAGGCTGCTAGAAACATCCTGCGAGTGTTTCATACGTTTTTCCATTCATGAGACGGATGCCGGACAGGAAGCGGGGAATGTGAATGAGCGGGAAGACTGTCTGAAAAAAATCTATCAGGCTTATTGTTCTGATAAGAAAAAGGAAATGGATGAAGGATTAGAAGTATATTACCGTCAGCTGATAGATAATGTGAAAAGAGAAAGAGGTTTTGAGAGATGAGAGGTTTGAACCCAATTAAAATACCGTCCGCGAAGGAGAAAGTAGCATCTGAGCTCAGAAAGGCGATACTATCAAGAAAAATGAAAGAGGGCGAGACGCTTGCACTAGAGAGCGTTGCCTCACAGCTAAATGTATCGATCACGCCGGTTCGGGAGGCATTCCAGATTCTAGCGCATGATGGGTTAATCAAGCTTCGCCCGAACAAAGGAGCAATCGTACTCGGAATTACCGACACCTACATAAAAGAGCATTATCAGCTGCGTGCTATCTTAGAGAGTGCCTGTGCGGAGCTTGCAGCCGCAGAAGGAGTGGACATAAGCGGGATTCAGAATATTTATGCGGAGGCAAAGGAAGCCCTCAGAAACGAGGATTATGCCCTTTATGCAGGGCTGAACCGCGGTTTCCACAGTGAGATCTGGGAGGCAGCAGGAAATACGAAGATGGCGAATATGATTGCGGAGCTCTGGAATGGGCTGTCTATGGGGAATATGGTGACAGAGGAGGAGTACGCAAAGATTTCTATCGAGGAACATGGGCGGATTATGGCAGCGATTGAGCAGGGAGACGGTGCGGGAGCCAGACAGGAAATGTATGCGCATATTATGCGAAGCAGGGATGATATGCTGACGCATTATCAATAAAAACAGTTTTTGAAAGAAAAATGAAATATTAGAATATTTCAGAACCCCATATTGAGAAAAAGTGCACAAAAACAAAATTATAAAATTATTAAAAAAGCCGAAGTTGTAAAACTGATGTAAAAAACAGTTGACGATTTCGGCTTTTTATTATATTGTTAAACCAAGAAATGGATACATTATCAAATATAAAATATCAAATGTAAAGGAGAAGGTATGATATGAATCCAGAAGTAATCACATTATTGTTCCTCGCATTTGCAGTTGTGATGTTTGTGTGGGAGAAGATCCCGCTGGGCGTAACATCCATGATCATCTGCGTGGGACTGACAGTAACGGGAGTGCTCGACTGGAAGACGGCATTTTCCGGATTTATTGACAGCAACGTTATCTTATTCGTAGCAATGTTCATTGTCGGAGGAGCGTTGTTCGAGACAGGGATGGCGAATAAGATTGGCGGAGTTGTTACACATTTCGCAAAGACGGAGAAGCAGTTAATCATCGCAATTATGGTGATCGTCGGACTGATGAGCGGGGTGCTTTCCAATACAGGAACCGCAGCAGTACTGATTCCAGTCGTTATCGGAATTGCAGCTAAGTCCGGATATTCCAAGTCTAAGCTTTTGATGCCGTTAGTATTCGCAGCAGCGATGGGAGGCAACCTTTCCCTGATCGGTGCACCGGGTAACCTGATTGCACAGTCCATAATGGAAGAGATGGGAATGAGTTTTGGTTTCTTCGAGTATGCGAAGGTCGGACTTCCAATTTTAGTCTGTGGTATCATTTATTTCGCATTTTTTGGTTACAAATTATTGCCTGACCGGGCGAACAGCAGTGAGAACGGGAACGAAGAGAAGCAGGATTTTTCCAATGTGCCAAAGTGGAAACAGACATTATCCCTTATTATCTTAATTCTTACATTGCTAGGTATGATCTTTGAGGATCAGATCGGAATCAAGCTTTGCATTACCGGATGTATTGGAGCACTGGCACTGATCATAACAGGAGTCATCAGTGAAAAGAATGCCCTTAAATCCATAGATTTAAAAACCATTTTCCTTTTCGGAGGAACACTTTCCCTCGCATCTGCACTGCAGACAACGGGTGCCGGTGAAGATATCGCGAAAGCAGTCATCGGAGTATTAGGAGAGAACCCTTCTCCATACGTGCTCACCTTTGTTGTATTTATGCTGTGCTGTGTGCTTACCAACTTTATGTCCAATACAGCAACAACCGCACTGATGGCTCCGATCTGTGTCTCTATCGCAGAGGGAATGGGAGCTGACCCGAGAGCCGTTCTGATGGCATGTGTCATCGGAGGATCCTGTGCTTATGCAACCCCAATCGGAATGCCTGCCAATACAATGGTAGTGACAGCCGGAGGATATACTTTTAAGGATTACGCGAAAGCCGGAATCCCGCTGATTCTGGTAGCAACGGTAGTCAGCATGATTTTACTGCCGATCCTTTATCCGTTTTTCCCGTAAAGATGTGACCGGAGAAAACAGCAGAATCACATAATATAGTAAGAAACTGCATGGAAACAGCAGTTGAAAAAATATAAAAATGCTTCCCAAAATATTAGGAAAGCACGAGTGAATCACATAAAAAGATGTTTCAGGAGGAAAAAAACATGTCAAATGAAAAACAGGTAGAACAGCTTACCACCTATATGGCAAATTTCATTGCACATATTGCAAAGAAACTGCCGGATGATGTTATCGCAAAACTCGAGGAGTTAAGGGACAAAGAGGACAGCCCATTATCCAAAACGATTTATAACACCATGTTTGAGAATCAGCGTCTTGCGGTTGAGTTAAACCGTCCAAGCTGCCAGGATACCGGTGTATTACAGTTCTGGGTAAAATGTGGAACCAAGTTTCCACTCATCGATGAGTTAGAGGGATTATTAAAGGAAGCCGTAGTAAAAGCAACTTTTGAGGCTCCACTCCGCCACAATAGTGTTGAGACATTTGACGAGTACAATACAGGCAAAAATGTTGGTAAGGGAACTCCTACCGTATTCTGGGATATCGTTCCAAACAGTGACCAGTGTGAGATCTATACCTATATGGCAGGTGGTGGATGTACCCTTCCTGGAAAAGCGATGGTACTGATGCCAGGAGAAGGATACGAAGGTGTTACCAAGTTTGTTATGGACGTTATGACAACTTACGGACTGAATGCATGTCCACCATTATTAGTAGGTGTCGGTGTTGCGACTTCTGTTGAGACAGCAGCACTGTTATCCAAGAAAGCACTGATGAGACCAATCGGATCCCACAACGAGAACGAGCGTGCAGCGAAGATGGAGACTTTATTAGAGGACGGAATCAACAAGATCGGCCTTGGACCACAGGGTATGGGTGGAAAATATTCTGTTATGGGTGTGAATATCGAGAATACAGCCCGCCATCCATCCACAATCGGTGTCGCTGTCAACGTAGGATGCTGGAGCCACAGAAGAGGCCACATCATCTTTGATAAGGATTTAAACTATACAATCACAACACATACGGGGGTTGAATTATAATGGTAGAGAGAATCAATGGAAAAACAATTTTAACAACACCAGTTTCAGCAGAGGACTTAGAAGGAATCAAGATCGGCGATATCATTTACTTAAACGGAAGCATGACGACATGCCGTGACGTAGCACACCGCCGTGTTGTAGAAGAGGGAAGAGAGATTCCGGTAGATGTAAGAAATAACGCAATTTTCCACGCAGGTCCAATCATCCGCCCATTAGAGAATGATAAGTTTGAGATGGTTTCTGTAGGACCGACAACATCCATGCGTATGGAGAAGTTCGAATATGAATTCGTAAAAGAGACCGGTGTCCGTGTCATCATCGGAAAAGGTGGAATGAAGGAAAATACCGAGCGTGCATGCAAAGAGTTCGGAGCGATCCACTGTGTATTCCCGGCCGGAAATGCCGTAGTAGCTGCAACAGAGGTAGAGGAGATCGTCCGTGCTGAGTGGAGAGATCTCGGAATGCCTGAGACACTCTGGAACTGCCGTGTAAAAGAGTTCGGACCTTTGATCGTATCCATTGATGCACAGGGGAATAACTGGTTCGAACAGCAGAAGATTGAGTTCAACAAGAGAAAAGATGCAGCAACCGAAGAGATCTGCAAGCAGGTTGGATTCATTAAATAAGTATGTCAGAACAGAATTTAAGCGGTGGTTACTGCCATCCACCGCTTGAAGAATAAATAATAAATTTCGCTGAAGCCGGGGTCGCCGCAGGAACGAAAGTTCGTGCAGCGGCCCCGGCTTTTTAAAGACTATTTGTTCGAACGTCTCCAGATATGCATCTTCTCAGCCTCTGCGATCAGTTCATCCCGGAAATCCGGATGGGCGATCGAGATGAGCGCTTCGGCCTTCTGCCATGCGGAGAGACCTTTTACATTGACCATACCATATTCCGTGACAACGAAGTGTGTGTTGGCACGGGTATCTGTGACAATCGTACCGTTTGCCAAGGTCGGGCGGATACGGGAGTGCATCACACCCTGCTTGTCTGTAAACGTAGAAGAGCAGCAGATGAAGCTCTTGCCACCGTTGGAGAGATAAGCGCCAAGCACGAAGTCGAGCTGTCCGCCTGCGCCGCTGATCTGCTTCGTTCCGGAAGACTCGGAGCTGACCTGGCCGAAGAGATCAATGTCCACACAGTTGTTGATGGAAATAAAGTTATCCAGTGCGGAGATGGAACGGATATCGTTCGTGTAGCTTACCGGAGCACTCATCATTTCCGGGTTCTCATCGAGATAATCGTACATCTTTTTCGTTCCGGCACCGAAACCGTATACCTGACGGTAGCGGTCGATACTTTTCTTAGAACCGTTGATCTTCCCAGCTTTTGCAATATCGACAAAGGCGTCAACGTACATTTCTGTATGGACACCAAGGTCTTTCAGATCGGAATCTGCGATCATGGAGCCGACAGCGTTCGGCATGCCGCCGATGCCAAGCTGCAGACAGGCACCGTTTGGAATCTGGTCCACGATCAGTTCTGCAACTTTCTTATCGACTTCTGTGGCAGGACCGCCTGCACCGAGTTCGCCGATCGGGGCATTATTGCCTTCTACTATATAAGTGACATTGGAGATATGGACGCCGGTCTCTGTGCCGCCAAGGCAGCGGGGCATATTTTCATTGACCTCGACAATAATATGTTTTGCCGTCTCACACATAGCGCCGAGATGGGATGCGTTCGGTCCGAAATTGAAGTAGCCGTGCTTATCCATCGGGGCAACCATGATCATGGCAACATCATCCGGGCAGGAGGAGTCGCGATAATAACGCGGAAGCTCGGAGTAGCGGATCGGGGAATAGTAAGCACATCCTCTTGCAATCAGCTTACGCTCAATGCCTGACATATGCCAGGAGTTCCAAGTGAAGTGCTCTCCGGCATCTTCGCGGGCAAAGACAGCGAGTGGCTTTAATAAAATACCACCGCGCAGATTTACATTTTTCAATTCGTCCGTACGTTTTGCAAGTGCCTGGTCTAACACATCGACTGTGCCGTTGCACCAGCCGTAATCCACCCAGTCACCGGACTTGATCAGTTTGACCGCCTCGTCGGCGGAAACAAGTTTCTGTTTGTACTCCTGAGTATAATCCATCACATATACCTCCGTAATATATGAATAAATGTAGGGCTCCTGTTGTGGCGTATGGGAAATATATTTAAAAAAGAAAATCCCGGCCCGGAACAGGAACAGAAAAAAAGCTTGTTAAAAAATTATCAATATATATTTTAGCACTTTATGGGAGAATTTACAAGTCCTGTAAAAGGATTCCTGCGAAGAATGAAAAAAGACCGAATTTTAGCTGTCAGAATTACTTTGTTAGCGGTATAATAAAAGAAGTACAGCTTACAGCAGGAAAGTTTACAAATACAGAAGAAATTGAGGAACAGACATGCAGTTTGAATTACAGTTCATTACAGATGAGTTACCGGACAACCCGGTGCAGATAAAGAAGCGAACCGCGGTC
>CAKRFH010000092.1:0-12090 GCA_934320555.1 uncultured Roseburia sp. | reverse complement strand
GAGACAATGAACGCAGGTATTTTAGCAACGCAGGAAATACGGGAGGCTGACCCGGAAGCCGGAATTATTTTTCTGACTGCACATGAGACACGGGAGATGATCGTAACAGCCATGGGCGCAGGTGCACTTGATTATATCGTAAAAGGATGTGAAGATGAAGAAGTTCTTTACCATATCCGCTGCGCTTTGAAGGGCAACCCTGTAATGTCAACGAAAATACATGAAACCGTGATGCAGGAATACGCAAGACTTCAGCAAAGTGAGAAAAGTCTTCTCTTTTTCATCAATAACATTTCCAAGCTGACATCCACAGAGCGTGAGATGATAAAACTCCTTTTACAGGGCTATAAAGTGCATGAGATCGCGGAGGCGCGCTGCGTTGAAGTAAGTACAATCAAGACACAGATAAAGGGACTGCTTCGCAAATTCGGATGCAGCAGAACGAAGGAGATTGTACAGATTATCAGGGATTTGAACATCGAACATTTGTTCTAAACGGGAATTGAAAGAATTTTAGAAGAAGCGGAAGAGGATGCACCAAAATTAAAAGAAAAGATCAGACGGAGTAAAAGGTACAGTTTATCAATCAGAAAGAGAGGCAGAAGAGCTATGTTAAACTTAATTATCCATAATCAGTCGGAAGAACAGAAAAAGCAGGTAGAAGAAATTGCAGTATTAAATAAGAAAGCGCTCGAAGAAGCCAAAGCCGGGGAAGCGTGTTATGCAGACAGCCAGGGATGGCTTGACACCGCAGAATGGGCAGGAGAGAAACACTTACAGAGATTAGAAGCCCTTGCAAAAGAGATCCGTGAAAATGCAGATGCATTTGTCCTCATCGGAGTCGGCGGATCGAACAATGCAGCCCGCTCTGTGATCGAAGCATTGAAGGAAGATGGTGCGCCGGAGATCATTTATGCCGGAAATACACTTTCACCGGATGCCATGAACCGCATGTTGAAGAAACTGGAAGGAAAATCCATTTATATCGATTGTATTGCGAAGAATTTTGAGACGTTAGAACCGGGATCTTCTTTCCGTATTTTAAGAAAATATATGGAAAAAACATATGGCGCGGAAGCGGGAAAACGAATCATTGCAACCGGAACCGTCGGAAGCTCCCTCGAGGAACTCTGCACGAAATATGGTTATACCTTCCTGGAATTCCCATTGAATGTAGGTGGAAGATACACTGCGATGACAAACGTAGGACTCCTTCCGATGGCTGTGGCAGGGATTGATATCCGTGCACTTGTGAAAGGTGCCAGCGACATGCAGAAGCGTGTCCATGAGGAAAAGGCAGAGGAAAATATTGCATATCAGTATGCCTGCTTAAGAAATCTCTATTATAAGGAAGGATACCGTGTGGAGATGCTTTCAAGCTTTGAACCACAGTTCCGTTTCTTCTATAAATGGTGGATCCAGCTGTTTGCGGAGAGCGAAGGAAAAGACAATAAGGGAATTTTCCCGGTAGCAGGGGAGTTTTCCGAGGAACTGCACTCTGTGGGACAGTTTATCCAGGACGGATCCCCAATTATGTTTGAGACTTTTCTGGATGTGAAGAAGCAGAATGCTTCCCTGGTTGTAGCGCCGGATGAGAAAGAGGATTATTTTGATTATCTTGACGGCAAGGATTTCTGGGAGATCAACAAGGCGGCATACCATGCAACGGTGACGGCACACAGCAAAAAGCTGCCGTGTATGACTCTGGAAGTAGAAGAACTGGATGCCTATCATTTTGGACAGCTTTTTTATTTCTTCCAGTTTGCATGCTACCTGTCCTGCAAAATCATGGGTGTGAATGCATTTGACCAGCCAGGAGTGGAGGCATACAAAAAATGGATGTTCGAGGCACTTGGAAAATAAAAAGAAGGCGAAAACTCTTATGAAAAAACCACAAACGTTTGCGTAATTATTACGCAAACGTTGGGATAAATGTGCTATACTGAAAGCATCAGAAAACTGCTTAAAATCAGATGGTTATTGTAATGCTGCAGCTTGAAAAGATGCAGCACGCAAACATTTTGACACAGAAGGAGGAAACTATGGGAGACAATATCCTGATCGTGCATGGCGGTGGACCGACATCCGTGATCAACGCTTCACTGTATGGTGCAGTGAAAGAGGCGAAGAAGTACAAAGAAATCGAACATATTTATGCCGCAAAGAACGGTACCGGCGGACTGATGCGGGAAGAGCTTATCGAACTTGAAAATATCCCGGATGAAAAACTGGAACTTTTACTGAATACTCCGGGAAGCGCCATCGGAACGTCCAGAGATCAGATCGAGCAGGCAGAATACGACAGAATGATCGAAGTACTGATAAAGAAGAATATCAAATATGTGCTTTTCAATGGTGGTAACGGAAGCATGGACACCTGTGGAAAGCTTTATAAAAACTGTCAGGCAAGAGGATTAGATATCAGAGTGATGGGTATTCCTAAGACTCATGATAATGATATTGCGATCACAGATCACAGCCCAGGGTACGGAAGCATCGCACGTTATATGGCACAGAGTGTGAAGGAAGTGGCAGCAGATGTCAAAGGACTTCCAATCCACGTCGTTGTAGTAGAGGCATTGGGACGGAATGCAGGATGGACGACAGCAGCAAGTGCACTGGCAGATGATGGGGATGGTGTCGGCCCGGATCTTATTTATCTTCCGGAGCGTCCATTTGATGAGGATAGGTTCCTTGATGATGTAAAGAAGCTTCTTGAAAAAAAGAGCGGAATCGTAGTAGTTGCAAGCGAAGGCTTAAGAGATAAAGATGGAAAGCCAATTGTCGAGCCAATCTTCCAGGTTGGACGCGCTACTTATTTTGGTGATGTCAGCCAGCACCTCGCTAATCTTATCATTAAGAAGCTTGGATACAAAGCAAGAGGTGAGAAGCCGGGACTTGTAGGCCGTGCAGCTGCACATGAACAGAGTCCGGTTGACCGTGAAGAAGCAGTGCTTGCCGGAAAGATGGCATGCGAAGCAATCATGAACGGGGAATCCGGAAAGATGGTAGCATTTGAGCGTGTTTCTACAGAACCATATGTGATGAAACCATTTTTAGTAGATATCGATAAAGTCATGATGTATGAGAGAACCATGCCGGATGAATTTATCAATGAAGAAGGCAATGGTGTAACGGAAGCGTTCAAGGAATGGTGCAGACCACTGATCGGTGGCGAACTGCCTAAGATGATTTCTTTTAACTAATAACATATTTCAATAGAAAGCAAAACAAGGAGGAAAATCCTCTGCTCCTGCAAGGGCAGTCGCATTTTTCCTTCGGAAAAACAAGGAGGATTCATATGTTAGTACCAATGAGAGCAATTTTAGATGCAGCGGACAAGAACGGTTACGCGCAGGGCGCTTTTAACGTAAACGCTGTATGCCAGGTAAAGGCAGCGATTGAGGTTCATCAGATGTTGAGAAGCCCGGCGATCATCCAGGGTGCAGACCTTGCAAACGGATTTATGGGTGGACGCACTGATTTTGCCAATTCTACTTTGGAAGACAAGAAGGCAGGCGCAAAGAATATCGGGGATGCAGTAAGAAAATACGATGCCGAGAACAATATTCCGGTAGCCCTTCACTTAGATCACGGCAAGAACTTTGATTCCTGTGTGGCAGCCATCGAAGGCGGTTATACGAGTGTCATGATCGACGGAAGCTCCCTTCCATTCGATGAGAACGTAGAACTGACCCGTGAAGTTGTAAAGTATGCCCATGAGAGAGGTGTTACAGTAGAAGGCGAGCTTGGTGTATTAGCAGGTGTGGAAGACCATGTATTTGCTGCAACGAGCACATATACCAACCCGTTAAGCGCGATCGATTTCTTCCGCAAAACAGGTGTGGATGCACTGGCAATCAGCTATGGAACCATGCACGGTGCCAACAAAGGAAAGAATGCAGTCATCCGCAAAGAGATCGCGATCGCCATCAAAGAGTGCATGATGCATGAAGGAATTGAAGGATATTTAGTAAGCCACGGATCTTCCACGGTTCCACAGTATATTGTAGAGGAGATCAATGCCCTTGGCGGTGAGATCACCAATGCATACGGAATCAATGTGGATCAGCTGGTAGAAGTAAGCCGCTGCGGAATCAACAAGATCAACGTAGATACAGATCTCCGTCTTGCTGTAACAAGAAATATGAAAGAGCTTTTTGCAAAAGATGCAGCCTTAAGAAACAGCGCTTCTGTCGGACAGATCTATGAATTATTAGAGAAGAATAAATCCGCGTTTGACCCACGTGTATTTATCACACCGATTATGGATACGATCACACATGGCAATGTGCCGGATGAAGATGTGGCAAGAATCTGCACCTGCATCGAGGATGGTGTGAAGGAAGCCATTGCACCGTTAGTTGTAAAATTCGGCAGCTATGGAAAAGCTCCAAAGGTTGAACTTGTCACAATTGATGAGATGGCAGAGCGTTATAAAAAAGCAGGAATCTAATAAGTGAGGAAAGATCCATGAAACATATTTATCTGAATTTGAAAAGATTTGATGTCCCGACGGAATTCGGTGGAGTAAACCGGATCGCACCGGTTGCTGACTGGGCAGAATACATTGTAAAGAATACACAGGAAGAGCTGAAAAAATATGATCCTTCTGAAGTGGAATTTGGTATGTATTTCCCGGAGGTGCATCTCTTAAATGCTGCAAAAGCGAAGACAGAGGGAAGTCCGGTCAAAGTCGGATGCCAGAGTGTCTACCGTGCAGATACTGCAGTCGGCGGTAACTTCGGAGCTTTTACAACCAACAGACCTGCATCTGCCATGGTGGCAGCAGGCTGCGAGACTACGATCATCGGACATTGTGAAGAGCGTAACGATAAGGCAGGTATTCTCGCAGAAGCAGGTGTGACAGATACAGACGCTGTGAACCGTCTGTTAAATCAGGAGATCAAGTGCGCCATTGCAAGAGGCATGACCGTTCTGTACTGTATCGGTGAGAAGAGTGAAGAACAGGAACAGTGGCAGGAAGTGCTTGGAAAACAGCTTGAGATCGGATTAAAAGATGTAGACACATCCAAAGTTGTGATCGCCTATGAACCGATCTGGTCGATCGGACCTGGCAAGACACCGGCAGGAAAAGAATATATCACCAAGATCGCCCGTTTTGTAAAAGAGAAGACAGGCGGCATGGATATCGTATACGGCGGCGGATTAAAGCAGGACAATGCGGCAATGCTTGCTTCCATTGAGGAGATCGATGGAGGTCTGATCGCACTGACGAGATTCCAGGGGGAGATCGGATATTATCCGGAAGAATATTTGGAGATTATCCGCCTTTATATGGGAAAATAAACGAATAAGATTACGCGAAACTCAATCGTAGGCTGTGAAGATTGCAGAAAATATACAAATATAACGAAGACACGCTTGCGCTCTGCGTCGCTCGCAGCGGTACTAAGCGACCAAAATACGGTCGCTAAGGACCGGCGGCTCCTCAAGGTCTTCTTATATATTTGCATATTCTCTGCAATCCAATATAGTTTTTTGATGAGTTTCGCTCAGACTAATGTAAAGCGTCAGATAGGAAAAACAAACAATAATAGTGAAGGAGAAATTGAGAATATGAAGATTGATTTCGAATATGGACAGGGAACGATGTCTGCTGAACTGCCAGACAATACCGATATTTTTATTCCTGGGGAGACAGTGAAGGATCCGGATTATATCCCGGAGGACAAGTTAGAGGAGGCTTATTTAGAGAGCCTTGCTCATCCGATCGGAATGCCTACTTTAACAGAGCTGGCACACAAGGGAAGTACGGTTACATTTGTTGTTCCTGACCGTGTAAAAGGTGGAGAACAGCCAACCAGCCACAGAAAGTTAAGTATTAAGTATATTTTAAGAGAGCTGTATGCAGCAGGCGTTGAGAAGAAAGATATTCTTTTCATTATCTCTAACGGATTACATCCAAGAAGCAAGGAGTCTGATGCAAAAGCTATTTTCGGTGAGGAATTATTCAATGAGTTCTGGCATACAGGCCAGATCATCAGCCATGACAGTGAGGATCAGGAGCATATGGTATACCTTGGAACGACTCACAGAGGCGATCCTGTATACATGAACAAGTATGTATTTGACTGTGACATCCCGATTCTGATCGGTCATGTACAGGGAAATCCTTACGGTGGCTATTCAGGTGGATACAAGCACAGTGCAACCGGTATTACCAACTGGAAATGTATTGCAAGCCATCACGTACCATCTGTTATGCACAGAGATGACTTTACACCGGTAAACGGTGGAAGCTTAATGCGTAACAAGTTCGATGAGATCAGTATGCATATGGAAGAAAAGATGGGTCATCCATTCTTCTGCTGTGATGCAGTATTAGACACCAGTTCCAGACAGATTGCGATCTACTCCGGTTATGCAAAAGAGATGATGCCAATCAGCTGGAAGCTTGCAGATAAGAGAACTTATGTACACTGGGCAGAGAAGAAATATGACGTATTAGTATTCGGTATGCCACAGAAGTTCCACTATGGTGACGGAATGGGAACCAACCCGATCATGATGATGCAGGCATTAAGTGCACAGGTATTGAGATTCAAACGTGTCATGAGCGATAACTGTGTCATTATCTGCTCTTCTATCTGTAACGGTTATTTCCATGATGAGTTATGGCCATATTTAAGAGAACTGTACACGATGTTCCAGCATGACCATATGAATGAACTGCCGGATATGAACCGTTACGGTGAATATTTTGCGACTAATGAGGAATATATCCGGAAATATCGTTTCACGAATGCATTCCATCCGTTCCACGGATTCTCCATGATGTCCTGTGGACATATTGCGGAGATGAACACAAGCGCCATCTATATCGTAGGTGCTGAGGAACCGGGTTATGCAAGAGGAATGGGACTGAAGACAAGAGCTACCTTCGAAGAAGCATTAGCAGATGCTGAGAAGAAGTATGTCGGAAAGAACCCGAACATCTTAGCCCTTCCTATGACATTCAAGAAAGCAGCCGTACATCTTTGCATGAAGAATCCAGAAGAGGACTGCATGGATGAGTATGGACACCGTCATAACCATGGCGGATGCGGATGCTGCTAGAAGATATTGCAATCCGGCAGTGGGGCAGGTCGCAAGGAGCTGGTCCGCTGTACCTCTATAAATAAAATATTACCCTAATCAAGGAAAGCGAGTTGTTGACAGACAGCTCGTTTTTCTTTCGGAGTAAAGCAGAAGGAAGACCGAAAAGGGAAGGATGAAGGCGGAAAAAGATTGCAGGGAACGGAATTACCGTGTATAGTAGAAATGTTTGCTATTATGTAGTTGTATATCAATGGAAAAAATGAAAATAAAAGAGGAGGACATAGCGTGCAAAATACAAACCGAGAATTATTTGAAGAAACACCAATCCCGGTGGCAGTGCAGAAAATGATGATCCCAACGATCATCGGGGCGCTTGTGACAGTGTTATACAGCCTGGCAGATACCTTATTTGTCGGGATGTTAAACGATGAAATACAAAACGCAGCAGTTGCGCTGGCAGCACCGGCACTTCTGGCATTTAATGCAGTGAACAACCTGTTTGGAGTGGGCTCTTCGAGCATGATGAGCCGGGCTCTGGGACGGGGAGATATGAAAACAGTGCGGGCGAGCGCATCCTTTGGTTTTTATGGGGCGGTTGCAAGCGGGGCATTGCTGTCGGCACTCTGTCTGATTTTCATGTATCCGTTTGTGACGTTATTAGGAGGGGATGCGAGTACGGCTGCGGCAACGATTTCCTACATGCGCTGGGCGGTTGTGTGCGGAGCAATCCCGACGATTTTAAATGTGGTGATGGGATATATGGTGCGGTCGGAAGGTGCCGTTTTACATGCCAGCATCGGAACGATGAGTGGATGTATCTTAAATATGATTTTAGATCCAATTTTTATTCTTCCATGGGGATTTGGCATGGGAGCAGCAGGAGCAGGGTTTGCGACATTTTTGTCAAACTGTTTTGCATGCTGTTATTTCTTCGTCTTGCTGTTTGCCCGAAAGAAAAAGAATAAGACGAATATCAACCTGAATCCCAAATATATTTCCCTGAAGAAAAACATTGTACTCGGGGTCTTGGAAGTCGGTGTACCGGCTGCAATCCAGAATCTTTTGAATGTGACGGGCATGACGATCTTAAATAATTTTGTGGCCGGCTATGGCTCATCCGCAGTTGCCGCGATTGGGATTGCACAGAAAGTTTATATGGTGCCGATCCAGGTGGCAATCGGTGGGACACAGGGAGTCATGCCGCTTGTCGGCTATTCCTATGCGAGCAGGAACAAAAAGCGTTTTGAGGAGACCATCCGGACAGAGATGAAGATTTTAATTCCATGTATGGTCACAATCATGGTATTGTGCTGGATTTTTGCCCCATCGCTGATCACACTGTTTATGAAAAATGAGGAAGTAATTGCATATGGAACGATATTCCTGCGTGGCTTCTGTCTGTGTATGCCGTTTATGGTGATTGATTTCCTGGCAGTTGGTGTCTTCCAGAGTGTCGGTATGGGAAAAACGTCCCTCCTGTTTGCGATTCTCAGAAAAATCATTCTCGAGATTCCGGCAATTATTCTCTTAAACAAATTGTTCCAGGCGGCAGGCATCACCTACGCAGGTTCCATTGCAGAATTTATCCTGTCTATCTGTGCAGTAATCCTGCTGCGCAGGATCGTGAAGAGCTTTGATGCAAGACAGGCAGAAAACGATGCTTTATAACGTAATGGATTATTGTGTGCAAACCTCACAACGCATTTTGTATTTCACACTGCATGTATGATATAGTCCAGAAAATAATGCATACTCTTTGTCAGATATTTCTTCTGGTGATAAATAAAATAATAATTCCGTTTAAATTCCGCATCGGTAACAGGGAGTTCTAACAGCTTCCCGGAGGACAGATAAGGTGCCGCCTGCCCCTTCGTCAGAAATAGTATCCCAAGCCCCCGCAGACAGAAATCAATCAAAACCTGCGTGCTGATGCTTTCAAGGGCAATCCGCGGTTCAATACCCTGCTGGCGGAACACTTTATCTAACATATCCCGGCTGCCGCTTCCAGCTTCCCGGACGAGCAGCGGGATTTTTTCAAAATCTGTGATGGAAAGCGCAGGCTTGGAAGGCAGGACAGGGCGGATATCCTCTGCCGTATGGATAGAGCCGGTATGCGGGTATCCGGATGAAAATGCCGGAAAATAGGCAAAATCCGGGCTGCAAAGGGCTACCATTGATTCCTCTTTCAGAAAAAAAGACTGAATCCCGGCATGCCCGCTCAGATTATCCACAATCGCAAAATCAAGCTCATTGTGCAGCAGGCAGTCCTCGATATGGCTCGAGTTCTGAATCATTGTAAAAATCGGAATCTCCGGATGAACCTGTCCAAAATCCGCGATCAGCTTCGGCAGATCATTCGCCCCGAACGAGACGTTACTTCCCACCCGGATCTTCGTAGACGCAGCGATATCCTGCAAAATATCCTTCGATTCCTCAAACTGCAACAAAATGGAATCCGCATATCCCCTTAAATATTCCCCTGCATTTGTAATATAAAGTCTCCGGTTCATCCGCTCAAACAGCTTCACCTGATAAAATCCCTCCAGCTCCCGGATCGCATTGCTCACTGCCGGCTGCGCCATGTTCAGCTCCTCCGCAGCTTTCGTCACACTTCCCATGCGGCATACTTCCGAGAAAATACGCAAATGCTTTAAGGTCATTATTTTTTGTCTCCCTTCCTCCATTTAAGTGGTACGATAATTGCGAAACTCAAGTACAGGCGGTGTGAGGATTGTACACAATCTAATGTACGTTTTCCAGGAGTTTTGCAATTATCTTAGATTAACAGCTGACACATATGGTAGTGAAATCTTAAAATACATAATAAAATCATTATATATTTTATAATAACATAATAATAGCTTTATTAAAAGCTATTTGCTACAATATATTAGAATATTGAAAAATTTCAAGAACAACAATCGAACCGAGAAGCGAAACTCCAAAAACCAGGGTAGAGAAGGATGGCAGAGTTTCGCCCCTATTATTAAAAAAGGAGAGAAATGAAAATGATTTATCTTGTATTTTTAGCAGTCTGCTTCGGAGCCTCAATCGTAGGCGCTATTTGTGGAATCGGCGGCGGCGTCATCATCAAGCCAGTCTTAGATTCCTTCGGTGTCTTAGATGTAACTGCCATCAGCTTCCTGTCCGGCTGCACCGTACTGTCCATGACAACCTATTCCGTATTGAAAAGTAAAGTCAGCGGCGAATCACATGTTACCATGAAAACCGGCTTCCCACTTGCTATTGGAGCCGCAGCCGGCGGACTCGTCGGGAAATGGCTCTTTTCCTATGTGAAGTCCTTAAGCAGTGATCCAAACAAAGTAGGAGCCGTACAGGCATTGTGTCTGTTGATCGTAACACTTGGAACCTTAATTTATACGATCTACAAAGCGAAAATCAAAACTTATCATGTGGAGAATGCGGTTGTCTGTGTGCTGATCGGACTGTTCCTAGGAATCATGTCCTCATTTTTAGGCATCGGGGGAGGACCGATCAACCTTGTTGTGCTGTTCTTCTTCTTCTCCATGTCAACAAAGCTGGCAGCCGAGAACTCCCTCTACATCATCTTCTTCTCACAGATCGCGAGCTTAATTTCCACGATCGTAACCGGAAGTGTGCCGGATTTCCAGATCGGCGTACTGGTACTGATGGTCGCAGGTGGAATTGCAGGAGGAATCTGTGGAAGGACGATTAATAAGAAAATCGATGAGAAGACCGTCGATAAGCTATTTATCGCACTGATGGTGTTAATGATCGTGATTAACATTTATAATATTTTTAAATTCATGTAGGCAATTGCGAAAATCATAGAAAAGGAGATGGAACAATGCCGCCAATCAGCGTTTTAATGAAGCCGTCCTCCGGGATGTGCAACATGCACTGTGATTATTGCTTTTACTGCGATGAAACACAGAAGAGAGTGCAGGAATCCTATGGATTTATGTCAGAACAGACCCTAAAAAATGTGATCCGCAAGACGATGTTACGCGCGGAAGGAGCTGCAAGCTATGCGTTCCAGGGTGGTGAGCCGACGCTCCGGGGACTTGATTTCTTTGAAAATGTAGTTGCTTATGAGAAACAGTACAACAAACACGGCATCCGTGTGAACAATGCCTTACAGACCAATGGGTATCTGATCGATGAGAACTGGTGTAGATTTTTGAAGGAAAACCATTTTCTGGTGGGACTGTCCGTGGACGGGACGAAAGAGATTCACGATACCTACCGCCATACAAAGGGTGGTGGACCAACCTTCGACCGTGTTGCACATGCGGCGGAGCTGATGGATCAGTACGGGGTGGACTACAATATCTTAACCGTGGTGAACCAGAAGATTGCTGCGAATATCTCAGAAATCTATCATTTTTATGAGGAAAAAGGCTGGCGTTATCAACAGTATATCGCCTGCCTGGATCCTCTCGGGGAAGCGCATGGAGAAAATGAATACGCGCTGAAACCGGAGCAATATGGAACTTTTCTCATCGAATTGTTCAATCTGTGGTACGAGGACTGGAAAAAGGGAAAGCAGCCTTATATCCGCCAGTTTGAAAACTATATCGGTGTGCTCTTAGGCTATCAGCCGGAGTCGTGTGACCAGAGAGGCACCTGCGGCATCCAGAATGTCGTGGAGGCGGACGGAAGTGTTTACCCGTGCGACTTTTATATGCTGGATGATTACAGACTCGGCAATTTCAATGAGAATCAGTTGGAGGAGATCAATGCCAGACGTAAGGAAATCGGCTTTGTGGAGCGGTCGAAAAAGCTGACCAGGGAGTGCATGGCATGTCCTTATTTTGGCATCTGTCGTGGAGGCTGTCAGAGAAACCGTGACCTTGATCCGGCAAATGGTCTGTACCGCAACTATTTCTGTGAGAGCTATAAACAGTTTTTCGATGCCTGTCTTCCGAAAATGCAGGAGATGGCGGAAGCATTGAAGAAGAGATAAATCTTTTGTAACTATTTCATAAAAATTACCACCAAAATATGGCATATCTGCCGATTGCCAAAATCATATTTTGGTGGTAA
>CAKRFH010000091.1:0-12236 GCA_934320555.1 uncultured Roseburia sp. | reverse complement strand
CAAAAAAGGAAATGTAATGCCCTTTCTTTGGCTTACATTTCCTTATGGTAATCTTACATTTTTGTAAGGAAGGCACGATCCTACATACTCAAAAGATCCCTCTGCTGCACCTTTTCACACTGCAAAGTAAGTATCACTGTCGTTCCTTCTCCTTCTTTCGACGTCACCCGGATTCCATGCCCAAGCTTCTCACACACGCCTTTGCACAGATACAGCCCAAGGCCGCTCGCTTTCTTGTCCATTCTTCCATTATATCCGGTGAAGCCTTTTTCAAAAATACGCGGCAAATCCTCACTCTTAATACCGATGCCGGTATCGCATACCAGAACTTTTAAACCCTTTTCTGTCTCTTCCGCTGAGATGTTCACACTTCCCTGCTTTGTGTATTTTAATGCATTCGATAAAATCTGTTCCAGCACAAAGCAAAACCATTTCTCATCTGTGAGCACTGTGTAATCCAGGTGTTCCAACTGGACTGAAATATGATTGTAGATAAAAATTGCTGCATATTTTTTGACGACCTGTCTGACTAACTGTTCCAGTGAGTTTCGCTCAAGCACAAGATCATTGCTCATCTCCTCAAAGCGCAGATAATTTAACGCCATCTCCACATAGCTCTCAATTTTGAAAAGCTCCTGGCGGCACGCTGCGACGTTCTGTTCTTCTTCCTGTAAAAGGAGATTCAACGCCGCGATCGGCGTCTTGATCTGATGCGCCCACAGTGCAAAGAAATCCTGTTTCTTCTGCAGCTCCTGCCAGCGCAGGCTCTCCTCCCGCTTACTGCCCTGTGCTTCTTCCAGCTCTTTTTTCTGCTGACTGACCTTTTTGCAAAATGTCCGGTACTGCACACACACCACGAGTCCCCAGAGAATCAGGAAGATACTTGTTATATAAAAAACATACTCCGGATCAAGCTGATATAAGATAGATACCGCGAACTGAAGTAGCAGAAAAATAGGGGCTAACAAAACAAGCCCCAGATTTTCTGGCAGAAATTTTCTGTATGAATTTTTTCCTGTTTCTTTTTGCATCTGCATATCCTGACTCATCACTTAGCTCCTATACTTTTAGGGAAATTATTGACCTGTCATTGTTTCTATGTCATGAATCTGCAATTCATGATCCTGATCTACACTCGCTTCGCTCGGCAGTCTTTTTATATCCTGAATCTGCGATTCATGATCCTGATCTACACTCGCTTCGCTCGGCAGTCTTTTTATATCCTGAATCTGCGATTCATGATCCTGATCTACACGCACTTCGTGCGGCAGTCTTATGATATCCTGAATCTGCGATTCATGATCCTGATCTACACATGCTTCGCATGGCAGTCTTATGATATTTCAACAAGATAGCCGATTCCACGCTTTGTGGTAATGAAATCATCTACTCCCACGGTCTCTAATTTTTTCCGGATCCGCGTAACGTTGACCGTCAGCGTATTATCATCCACGAACTCATCATTCCCCCAGAGGCGTTCCATGATCTCCTCGCGGCTTACTACTTTCCCCTGCTTTTCCATGAGCGTTTTTAGGATCAGGAATTCATTCTTGGTCAGGTTGATTTTCTCTCCATGGACTGCTGCGGATGTGTCATCCAGATTCAGCACGACATCTCCACATTCCATAGAGTGGCTTGTGAGCTCCGTTCCGTAACTTCTCCGGAGTACTGCCTGTAGCTTTGCTGTCAGCACCTGTAAATCAAACGGTTTTGAAATGAAATCATCGCCGCCCATGTTCATTGCCATCACAATATTCATGTTATCATCCGCAGAAGACAGGAACACAATCGGAACTTTAGATGTTTTCCGGATCTCCGCGCACCAGTAAAAGCCATTGTAATATGGAAGCTTGATGTCCATAATAATAATGTCCGGCTGAAAGCTTTCCACTTCCTCCGCTATTTTTTCAAAATTGACAGCACACTGTACCTGCATCTGCCATGTTGTGAGATGTGCCGCCACTGATTTGGCAATGACCGCGTCATCCTCCACGATAAATACTTTATTCATTTTCACCTGTCACTTTCCTTTCCTGTCCCTGCTATAGATGATCTGTATCGTTTGTAAATCTTTTGCTTTATAACAGAAAACCTTATCTCTGCTTTTTCAGCTGTTTTCTGCGCTTTGAGATTTCTTTCATCTTTGCTGCATGCCGGCTCTCCTCATGTAATGACCGGTATAATTCATATCGTTCCACCGCCAGTGTTCCATCCGCAATCGCAGCCCTGACTGCACATCCCGGTTCTGTCTCATGCCTGCAATCACTGAATTTGCAGTGGCTTTCCAACTCCGAAATATCAGAAAACGTATCATCTATCCCCTCATCGGTATCACACATTCCAAGCTCCCGCATGCCCGGTGTGTCAATGATCCTCGCACCGTTTTTCAGTACGATCATCTGCCTGTGTGTCGTCGTATGGCGCCCCTTAGAATCGCTCTCCCGGATCTCTGAGGTCTTCATCACATCTTCCTGTACCAGCGCATTTACAAGCGTTGACTTGCCAACTCCTGATGATCCAAGTATAGCAATTGTTTTTCCTGGCTGCAAATATTGATGAAGTTCCTCGGTCCCGATGCCGTACAGAGCGCTGACGCAGTGAACACGCACTTTGTCTGACAGATCCTCGATCTCACTCGCACATCTTCCCGGATTGCTGCACAGATCCGCTTTGGTAAGAATGACTACCGGTGTGGCATTCCCCTGAAGTGTCACGGAGACGTAGCGCGCGATACGGTTAAAGTTATAGTTGTCATTTAATGATGAAACAATAAATACATCATCCACATTAGCGACCATAACCTGCTCCTTCCCATAGTCCATGGAATGATCTGCTGCATACGGCCGTTTCAATACGCTTTTCCGCTCACATACGGATGTGATCAGAGAATCTCCGTTTTCGTTTGGTATAAATGTTACATTATCGCCAACCACCGGAAGTGCCTCATTTTCCCTGTTAAAGGTTCCTTTTAATTTTGCGGAAATCGTTTTGTCTTCAAACAAAATATGATAGCTGTTTCTTTGGATCTCACAGATAGTTCCCAAATACTCCGTTTTCTCCGCTTTCTTCTTCTCTGTTCTGCTGTTTTCTATTCGGTTGTTTTCTGCTCTGCTGCTCTCTATTTTGTTATTTTCTGTTGTATGATCTGCATAGTTTCTGTTCTGACTTGTCTTGTTCATTTCTTTTCTCCTCTAAAAAAATAATTTTCAAAATTTTTCTGGGAATATGATATTTTACAAGACTTGCAGATAATTTTCCTATGAATTAAAAAAGACCGCAGCAAAATAAGCCACGGCCAGACATACATCTATGAATCCAATACTAATACTTGCAAACCGAGGTAAAAATATCATATTCTGTTTTCACAATCTCTCTGTTCTTTACAATTCTCATAATTTCTACCTCTCTTTCACACGGATTTCTGTTCTCAAACGATGAAATATACACTTTGCGGACATTCTACAAGTGAGCAGGAACCCACTTGTCAAGTATTGTCATAAACAATAGCATATATGCTTCCCAAATATATTTCATTGTCCTGAATACGGATATGGTAGCACTCTCGATTCATGCTGTCAAGAGTTCTACCATATATGATGTCTATGCCTCTTTTCTCTTGCGGAACAGATATTCGTCAAGCTGCTTTCTGATGTCTTCCGGGATCTCTCTTGCAACCGGGCAGACTGCCGCATTTGCGAAACGGTTCGTAAATACGGAAAGAAAATCAATATCCCGCTGCAGCTGTTCCATCGACATCACTTCTTTCAGATCATAACGGCAGTGGATCGGTGCAACATTTCCACCTGCGATACGTGCAAATGAAACTGCCGGGATGCCTTTGTCCGCGAACGGTGTGGAGTCACTGGAGTAGACACCTGTTTTGGATGCCACCGGAAAACCAACTTCTGCTGCCATGTAGCTGATATAGTGAGAAAGCTTTTCTTCCGCAGAAACACATGCGATAAATTTTCCCATATAGGTGCCGATCATATCCAGATTGATATTTAACACAATCTTTTCCAGTACCGCCTCATGATCTCTCACGTAAGCTTTGGAGCCTAATAAGCCACGCTCCTCGCTGCCGCAGAATACAAAGCGCAGACCGTAATTTAACTCTTTTCCCTTCATCTGCTCCATAATGCCAAGCAGACCTGCACAGCCGCTCATATTGTCATAAGCACCATGGGAGAGGGAAGTCGAATCATAATGAGCGCTTAAGACAATCCATTCGTCTCTTTTTCCCGGAAGCTCGGCGATGACATTGTGGGACTCTCCGTCATATTCTTTCTGGCTGATTTCCAGTCTGATCTGTTTTATTCCATCTTTCACAAGTCTGACTGCCTCGCTGGAATGCAGCATCGCACAGAGCACTTTCCGCTCTTCGCCGACAACCGCCTCGCGGAGATCTCTCTGGTCAATATCTGTCTGTGGATAATACATATTTCCATACTGAAACAGGATCGCCTTTGCCCCTGCCTTCATCAGATCCTGATAGGTAAAAAAACCTACTCCCTGCGTGTCCATGAGCACGATTTTATCCTTTGCGCCTGCGACGGATACCGGATCTGTCCCCGGCATATAGTATAATTCGCCCTCTACGCTTCCGCTTCCACAGCACGTGAATGCCTTGCAGGTGATCTCTTCCCCATCTGCATACAGATGTGCATCCTCAATCTCTCCCATTGCCACACGGAAACCTTCGATTTCCGCTGCAACGCCAAGGCTTTCACACTGTCCTTTTAGATATTCTGCTACCTGTAACTCCTCTTTGGTTCCGCTTGCATGGACGAAATCTGTATGGTCAAAAATCTGTTGTAAATTCATATTTTTCTGCTCCTTTTCATTTTCCTGCACTATTTTTTACTTCACTGATTTTCTATATGAAAACGGGCTTTCCGGTCACTGGAAAGCCCTGACTTTTTATTTTTTCCTTATTCTGTAATATTCCGCATGGATTCCATACGTGTCATCCACAAATTTCTTTTCCACGGAAGCTCCATGCTCTTCACAGAACGTCTCTGTCTCAAAGCCAGTTCCTTTGCGGGACATTTGCAGGTAGATCGCTCCATCGTCCTTTAACAGGGAAATCGCTTTCGACAGCATCTTTTCCGCATTTCCTGACTCGTCTATGACAGAACCGACCATCGTGATCAGATCGTATCTTCCGTCAAACTCATAGGTCATGGCATCTGCGCAGAGTACCTCGATCGGATTCGTGTTCTTTTCATTTTCGAGGCAGGCTCTGAAATTATCGGCACATTCCGGGTCAATGTCGATTGACGTCAGCTTTCCCTCCGGTACTTTGTAAGACAGATATCTGTCCCAGTAACCGGCTCCGATCCCTATATTTAAAATATGGAAGTCCTTCTTCATCTCAAAATTTTCTTCCAGAAACCGTGCAAACATATATTCCAAATATTTGTTCAGCAAGGATGTATTCCACTCACCCGCTTCGCCTCCCCAGCACTCACCGTATACTTTTCGTAAGTCCACTCTACTGTTCTCCTCATATATTCAAATAATTGTGAAACCAACGCCGAAGTTCCCTCGGCATGTCCTTAGCGAGCGTATTTTCGTTGACTTTGGTCACTATTCACGATCTTCACTAAGTAAATCTGAGTTTCACGATCATATATCTACAGTGCCCTCTTAATCGCTGCCATCAGCTCCTCATACGTCTCATATGCCGGGAGATCCGGGTTATCCTTCTGGATCTGTTCGGTACTCTTAAACAGAAATCCTGCCTTGCTCGCACGGATCATACCAAGATCATTGTGGCTGTCGCCGCTTGCGATCGTCTGGAAGCCGATGGACTGCAAAGCCTTTACCGTCGTAAGCTTAGACTGTTCCACACGCATTTTAAAGCCTGTGATCTCGCCGTTCTCTGCCACCTCAAGGGAATTGCAGAAAATCGTCGGATAGCCGAGCTTTTTCATAAGCGGTGCTGCGAACTGTGTAAAGGTATCACTGATAATGATGACCTGAGTCATGCTGCGCAGCTCATCTAAAAACTCTTTTGCACCCGGCATCGGATCTATCTTTTCGATGGTCTCCTGGATTTCTTTTAATCCGAGTCCGTGTTCTTTTAAAATGCCAAGACGGAACTTCATCAGTTTATCATAATCCGGCTCATCCCTCGTTGTTCTCTTAAGCTCCGGAATTCCCGTTGCCTCCGCAAATGCGATCCAGATCTCCGGTACCAAAACGCCTTCCAAATCCAGGCATACAATATTCATATCCATGTTTTTCCACCTTTCTGCCGGTCATTTTTCCATATTTGTAACTTTTTCTGTTGTTTTGGAAATTTTTATGTCCGGCACTGCACTGCTTTACTATTTTAAAATCTATATTAGCCTTTCTGCCTCACTTTTGCAACTCCCTTTTCTATTTTCCTATTACAGCTCTTCCTTCTCAAAAAACTCCCTGATCTGTCCCACAATCGTATGCATCAGCCTCGTTCTCGCTTCGACGCTTGCCCAGCCGATATGCGGTGTGATCAGAAGCTTTTCGCTGTCCTTGATCAGGCGCAGCGGATTGTCTTCCCGCATCGGTTCGACGGCAAGTACATCCAGCCCGGCCGCTGCAATCTGCCCATTTTGCAGAGCATCTGCAAGTGCCTGTTCCACAACGATCGGTCCTCTTCCAAGATTTAAGAAAATAGCACTCTTTTTCATTTTTGCAAAAGCATCCTTATTCATCAGGTCTTTCGTATTTTCATCCAGCGGTGCATGTACAGAAACAATATCTGACATCTCTAACAGTGTATCCAGGTCCACACGCTCATAACCTTCCTGGTTATGCTTCCCTGATGTTGAATAATAGATGACATGACAGCCAAACATCTTTGCAAGATCTGCCACTCTTCTTCCGATATTGCCAAGACCGATGATTCCCCACGTCATGCCGCAGAGTTCATGGAATACATTGGAAAAATGGGTAAAGACCGTATCATTGACGTACTTCTCTGTCTTTACATAGTCATCATAGTACCGCAGCTTCTCCATCAAATAAAAGAGCATTGCAAAGGTATGCTGTGCAACAGATTCCGTGGAATAGCCTGCTACGTTTCTCCATGCAATCCCACGCTCTGCCAGATACTTTTTGTCCAGGTTATTCGTTCCGGTTGCAGTCAGGCAGACTAACTTCAGATGTTCTGCTTCTCCAATTGTGCTCTCATTGACCGGCATCTTGTTCGTGATCAGTACATCCGCTTCCCTGGTTCGCTCTCTCGCTTCTTCTGTAGAGAAATCATATTTTATCATTTCCCCGATCCGGTCAAATTCTGACAGATCAATGTCGTCTCCTACTGATTTTGCATCTAAAAATACGATTTTCATGTTTTTGTCCTTTCATTTGTCTGCTTCCTCTGTCAGATATATGCGCAGATCTTCCATTCTTTCCCTGCCGATCCGAAGTCCTTCCTCATAAAGTTCACGCAATTTCTGCGGATCGGATTCTGTCCTTCCGACACCAAGGGTAGTTTTCGGTGCGATCACAAAGACTTTTCCTTCTTTTTCCAGTTTTTCAAGATCTTTTATATCCTGATTATAGCGCTCTGCCCGGGTGTCCACTGCCTCCACGATCTTCGGATATTTCCGGTAAAGCTTATCCGTCAGACGGATTGCTTTCTCTGTGGTCTTTACATATCCACGCTCCCTGGTCAGGATCACGATCAGTTTGTCACAGCCCTCATCTAACGCATGCCGGTACGGGATTGAATCGGCAATGCCTCCGTCCAGATAGTAGTGGTGACCGATTTTGACCGGCTGAAACAGAATCGGTAAAGAACAGCTCGCCACAAGCGTATCTTTCATCTCTATACTCTGCGGCACTTTCAAATACTCTGCTTTTCCGGTATGAATATTCGTAACAGCTGCCTCCACAACACCCTGATACGCTGCAAAAGTATCATAATCGAACGGGAGCAGTTTATTCGGCACTTCATTGAACACAAAATCAATGTTGTAATAGGTTTTTTTATGTCGGTCAAAAAGATATTTTAATCCCATGTACCGTTTATCTGCCATATACTCTTCTAAGATTGTTAAGTTACGTCCCTTCTGTTTTGATAAATAAGATACTCCGAACGCGATTCCAGCTGAAACACCGATAAAATAATCCGGCATCAGATTTTCCTCTAAAAAAGCATCCAGTACACCGCAGGAAAATGCAGTTCGGCTGGCTCCGCCTTCGCATACCATTCCTAATTTCATAGATTCTTTCCTTTCTGTCACGTCATTCTGTCACTGTTGTTATGCAGAATCTTCTGATTCCGTCATTCTGCACCGTTTTATCTATATATTATTCTTTGCCGTCCGTCTGCTGTGAAGTTCCGTTTTGCTCCGTATGCTTCTCCGGCATGGCATCGCTCTCTGTCACATATAGGGTAACTCCACGGATCTCCTTTACTTTTACAATCGTTCCTGCCGGATAAACTTTGCCGTCCTCATAGGCTCTCGCTGTCCACTCCTGTCCGTTTAACACGGCGGTTCCAGTTCCTTTGATGTTATCCACAGTTTCGGTCAGGCAGACATTTTTATCCACAGCTGCCTCGTAGTTGGTCTTTGTAAGCTTTGGCTTCATGTATTTGAGTGCCCATGGTCTTGTGAAAACGAGCAGAAGGATGGACACTGCCACAAATGCGACAAACTGTGCAGCTATACCAAGCCCAATAGCTGCAAGAAGCAATGCGACCAGAGCGCCTCCTGCAAACCAGATAGAAGTTAAGCCTACCGTGACGATCTCTACTACCGCAAATAAGATGATTAATGCAATCCAGATGATGATTTCCATATGCTTTTTCTCTCCTTTATAAATGTTCGACTGGGGCGAAACTCGAATTTGGGTTGTGAAGATGACGGTGCAGGCACAGCTATAACGAAGACACGCTCTCGCTCTGTGTCGCTCGCAGCGGTACTAAGCGACCAAAATACGGTCGCTAAGAACCGGCGGCTCCCCAAGGTTTTCTTATATAGCTGTACCTGCGCCGCCATCCACTCTACGTTTTCTACGAGTTTCGCTTTGACAATTTGTTACCGGTTCATTCCACACTTTACTCTATAACACTCAAATATAATCCATGTCAATCTGCAAATCATTGCCGCGCACCGTTATGTCTGCCATGCTCCCACATACGAGCGGCATCATCGGCGGGCGATGTCCGAGGTCGGCATCTAAGATGATCGGGACGTTGAAGTCTTTTAAGATGTCAATGACGGCGTGGTAGTGATCTAATCCCATCATCTCCTCACCGATGCAGCATGGTCTTCCGATGAGAAAGCCTTTTGTGTAGTCGAGCCAGCCGGCATTTTTCATCTGCCACATGGCGCGGCGGATGCCCATGACGTTTAGGTCACAGCATTCTAAGAACCAGATGATACCGTCCTCTTTGTAGCGTTCATTAAATTGGTTTACATAATCATATTTGGTACCAAGAAGATTGACAAGGCAGTCGACGCAGCCACCTAAGAGGCGTCCTCTCATATGCACGGCGGCATCCGGGTTCTCGCAGCCCCTGTATATCTCTGTCTCTCCCGTTTTCCACTTCTGGATTTTATCTGTTTTTTCTGCCTGTTCGCGTCCCGGATATATAACCAGGTCTAAAGCTTCCGTCGTATTGTATGGGACAAACGGATTATCTTCCGCCTTTAAAGCATCGCGCTCCCATTTAGGATAGCTGACCAAGTGCTTTCTCTCTCCGGTCAGCACCTCCATCGTATGCACAAGGCTCTCATGCCATGGCTCCATGCCGAAGGTTCCGGCGCATGGTCCGTAGATGGCTGCGGTGTCGCAGATGGTGCTTAGAAGGAAGGTAAAGTTCGTGTTGTCTGAGTAGCCCATGTACCACTTTGGCTCCGCGGCTTTTATTTTTTCAAAATCCACATATCCGATGGTCTCACACATCATTTCTCCCCCGCCGCAGGAAATGAGGACATCGTTATCCACACTGCAATAATAATCCGTCAGCTCTTTTCCACATGCCTGTGGAGTATTACTGATTCCGATGCCGTTATCCGCATAGCAGTTTGGTCCAAGATCCAACTGATAGCCCATCGCTTTCCATTTTTTCTGCGCATTTAAGAATGCGGTATGGTACGGTTCCGTTGCGCAGCCAAACGACGGTGCCACAAAACCGATCGTTCCGTTTTCCGGTAAAAACTTTGGATATTTCATTGTTTTTTCCGCCTTTCTGTTGTTACCCCCATACTAACACCTGCACGTTTTTCATGCAATCGAAATCCGGTTTTCCACGGAAATTTCTGTCTGCTATTACTGTTTCCACAGTACTCAGCATGATGCCAGGCTTACAACTGTTAAATTTTATCTGCTTTTTTCACAAAAAACAATGCCACCAGACACAACAGGACACCGGTCAGAAGGAAACTCCACCAGATCCCGATTTTCGTCAAAAATGCAGACGCGGATAGCGTCAGGATCTCCAACAGATTGACGCCCATATTCATAACAGAGAGCGTCGCTGCCCTGTTATGCGCGTGTCCGCTTTCATCCACAAACTGATTTTCCAGCTCCATCAGCAGATACTCCGGCAGATTGAGCAATAACGGGATGATGCACATCAGAAGCAGGATGACTGTTACATTTTTCACAATACCGAATGCGATGAGCGCAGCTCCTGCCACAATGGAGGTGACTGCCATGATGGTTCTTTTGTCTCTTTTCTTCCCGCCAGACAGCAGCTTCTCCAAAATCGGTTCCGCCAACATCTGCACTGCGGAATAAATCAGGATGACCGCCGACATCCATTCCACCGGAAGCCCGCAGGCTGCGAATTTTTCCACGTAGAAGAAATTGATGAGCAGCCACGCAATACTGAAGATGGAAAGGACTGCGGTAAAGAAAAGTGCTTTCGGATGTTTTAATATGAAAAGACTTTTTCCAATTGAAATTGGCTCTTTTTCTTTTCCACAGAGCTCCTGATTTCTTTCCTGCTTTTCCACATGGCTGTGCACATTTTCATTTGTTTGCAGGGTGTCCCTGGCTTTTTGCTCACATATTGTTTCAGAATCTCTTTTTGTACCTTGAAAGCTGCCAGACATCCCCTCCTTCTTCAGGGAAAATGCCATCACAACAGATCCAAGATCCGCCGCAGCTGTCGCCGCGAGCAGCCCCGTAATCCCACTCACCTTATAAATCCCGGCATAAGCAACCGTGCTGATGATAAATCCGGCTGTCCCGAAATTCCCCGCATGTGTTGTTTTCACAAGATAACCTTCCTCTCCATACAGGTTGTAGAGGTAAGCGCTGCCGGTTCCGGACGTAAAGCAGGCCGCAATTCCTTCCACCACTGCCTCTGCCACAAACAGCCACACGCTGTGGCTTAAGAAGGCGCCAAGCAACAGACTCCGGGCTGTAAGCAATAGGATCTGCGCCAGAATCAACGATTTCCGATATCCAATTTTATCCGTAATAAATCCTGTTGGAATCTCCCCGAGAAAGATCACTCCCGAAAGAAGTGCCTGTAAGAGGAAAAATGTGTGCTCCGATACGCCCGCCTGTGTCCGCACAAGCAGTGCAACCGGCGCAAAAAAGACAAGTCCGTTAAAAAAACAGACTCCGTCGTAGCTGTCAAATTTTAATTTTTTCATGAGATATCTCCTTTTTTCTACTACAAAAGAAGACAATTGCGATTTCGCAATTATCTAACTTTCCAAAATATTACATCTTGTCTGTAATAGAAAAAATCAATGTCTCATACTATTTTGACAACCTCCGGAGTCTTCATTTTATTTTCTTTGGATAAGATAACATACTATGATTCAGAATACAAGTGTTTCTTAGGTATCGCCCGAAGCAGGCATATGATCTGACAGATTGCCATGAGGGCAGCTGCCGCCAGAAATATATTCCGCCTATCCACCCAGCCCATGTACAGGCTCTCGATCCCGCTTTTCTCACACTGTCGCAGTCTCTGCCTGTCAGACTGCAAGGTTTTCAGGTTTGTACTCCATCCGGCGGACAGGTCACACTCGCCTGCCGGGAAGAGAACGGGCAACTCTGCTTCACCTTCACCGACACCGGCTGCGGCATCCCGGATGAGAAAAAAGCCCACATTTTCGAACGCTTCTACCGCGGCGACGATGCCCACACTGACAGGGAACATTTTGGGCTTGGGCTCTGCATTGCAAAAGAGCTTGTGGAAAATCGAGTAGGAGGCTAATCATTGGTTGATTAGCCGACCTCTCACACCACCGTGCGTACCGTTCGGTACACGGCGG
>CAKRFH010000090.1:0-12341 GCA_934320555.1 uncultured Roseburia sp. | reverse complement strand
GCTGGGCGCTAAGGACCGGCGGCTCCCCAAGGTCTTTCACCCAAACCGCCCAACCCCCGTGAACCGCCGAAGTTTTTTTGAATCATTTACGTGATATTACATGTTTTTTTCCAGCATAAATATTTACCCTCTGTCTGACTATACAACCATCCAGAAGATGACGACACATCTTTCATTAAAATCTAAAATAAAGAAATGGATGCGCCGACTCACCTAACAGGAACGCAGTGGAAAGCAAAAGCCCTGACAGCAGGAAGATACTTTTTAAAAGCCATGTGATTCGCTGACCGATTCTTGTAGCATCAAAACGGTGGGCGAGTGCTGCTACTGCCGGGGTGGAGCCGATACAGGCGATGACCAGAAGTATGGCATAGTTTCTCAATTCATAGGCTATTACCGGGAGCATGGTGGTGCCGGAATGTCCGAGAAGTCCCTGCAGTTCTGCCATGAAAGCGGACAGGGAGTCTGTACGGAAGATCACGAAACTTAGAAGGACGGCCAGAAGCGTGTAGAGATGCTTTGCTGTCTCTTTCAATGCTGTGTAACAGGTGATCCGGTCGCTTTGTTCCGGTTCTTGTCTGGTACCATTTGGTTCTGTATTCAAACGTAGTTTATTTGTTTTTATACGACTGCACAATCGCCCAATGCCCCGTTCTGCGACAAGCAGCACGCCGAAGTAGGTTCCCCAGAGCATGAAGTTCCACCCGGCGCCGTGCCAGAGACCGCTTAGGGACCAGACGATGAGCATGTTTCGGCACCAGCGCATGGCTGTTACACGGCTGCCGCCGAGCGGAATGTAGAGATAATCGCGGAACCAGCTGCCGAGTGTGATATGCCATCTCCGCCAGAATTCGGAGACGCTGCCGGACAGGAAGGGGTAGCGGAAGTTCTCCGGGAAGGTGAAGCCGAGCATGCTTCCGAGACCGATTGCCATATCGCTGTAGCCGGAGAAATCGTAGTAGATCTGGAGCATGTAGGCGAGTGCGAGTACCCAGTAGCCTGCTGTTCCAAGTCCCTGTAACGAACCGGAAGTGGCTGCTGTCCGGGCGGTGCTTCCAGCAAAGGAATAAGTTTGCAGGGTGGTCACCAGTGTTCCTAAGGAATCCGCAAGGAGTACTTTTTTGCAGAGACCGCAGACAAAGCGGCCGGCACCCTGTGCTATTTTTTCGGATGTCAGGATTCTTTCCCTGAGTTCTTGCTGCACAGATCGGAATCTGACAATTGGTCCGGCGATCAGCTGGGGAAACATCGTCACGTAGGTGGCAAAATGAAGAATGTTTTTCTCTGTTTCCACCTCGCCACGGTATACATCCACGTAGTAGCTGATGATCTGGAAGCTATAGAAGCTAATCCCGATCGGGAGGACGATTCCAGAAAGCGGCAGAGAGATGCCGGTGGCTTTGTTGACACTTCCGATCAAGAAATCGGTGTATTTGAAAAAGACAAGTACGGACAGAGTGACTGCGATAAAGCAGCCGGTGACCACTTTTTTACAGTTTCTGCCCTTTTTGCCTGCGTATGCGATACACCTGCCGCCAAGGTAGCCGGTGCCAACGGATGCAAGCAGCAGGATGCTGTATTTGGGCTCTCCCCACAGATAGAAGAAGAAACTTGCCAGAAACAGGATCCCGTTTTTTGCCTTTGCTGGCACCAGATAGTATACAAGCAGTGTGAGCGGCAGGAAATAATATAAGAAGGTAATACTTGAAAATAACATGTCTCTTTAGTTCGCGAGCGCCAGGAATGCTTCCTTCGCTGCATCTGCCACATCCTGATCTGCCATGATAAATAAGATCACATCGCCGACATTTTCCACAGTCACGCTCTCTGCCTCCACGCAGACCCATTTTCTCGGGTCAGCATTCTGCTCTAAGAGCTGCTTCGCCTGCTCCACATCCTGATCCTCACTCACCCTCAGAACCACGCACTGGTAAGCGATAGATGACATCATCGGCGCGGAATAAACGGAATCTGTAAAGGAAATATCCGTTGTTCCAAGGATGTACTCTTCCATATCATCCGTGATCTCCACATTTTCATAGTCATCTGTATAGCCGAAAAAATCGTCCTCTGTTGTAGCGGTGTCATAGATTTCCTGTAAAATATCAGCACAGCTTCCCTCCAGATGAGGTTCGGCTGTCCCATCTTCCACTTTTCCGTCGATCGTGTCATTGTTTCCTGTATTGGTTCCACATGCAGCGAAAGACAGTGTCATCGTTGCCAGTAACATTCCGATTAATTTTCTTTTCATAGTTCCTCTCATTTCTGTTTTTATTCCGGTTTTCCGGTGAAGATTGTGCTTAGTATAGCATAGATTCTTTCCATTTCCCAATGAATTTTTTCTTAAGAATCCATGGAAATATCTTCCGCAAATGTTTTTCTATAAAACAGAAGAACCCGGCTTTTTCTTATTAAGTCGGGTTCTTCTCTGTGCACTTTGCTGTATCTGATTTTCTTTTCCGAAAATAGCTTTATTTCTCTTCCGGCAGTTTGATTGCGATGTGAACATCATCAAGCTGTTTCTGGTCTACGGTCGCCGGAGCGCCCATCATGATATCCATCGCATTCTTGTTCATCGGGAACGGAATGATCTCACGGATGCTCTCCTCACCACAGATGAGCATGATCATACGGTCTACACCAGGAGCGATACCTGCGTGTGGTGGTGCTCCGTAGCAGAATGCGTTGTACATGGCAGGGAACTTTGCTTTCACGTCGTCCTCACCAAGACCTACTAATTCAAATGCCTTGATCATGATTTCCGGATCATGGTTGCGGACTGCACCGGAGGATAACTCAACACCGTTGCATACCAGGTCGTACTGGTATGCTAAGATGTCTAACGGATCCTGATTGTTCAATGCATCCATTCCACCCTGTGGCATGGAGAACGGGTTGTGGCAGAACTCTAATTCGCCGGATTCCTCTCCGATCTCATACATTGGGAAATCTACGATCCAGCAGAACTCATAGCAGTCCTTCTTCATATGCTTCTCGCTTGCAGCGCCAAGGAGCTTTCTTAAAACGCCTGCGGTCTTCTGGGCAGCGAGCTTCTTTCCTGCGGTAAGACCTACGAAGTCACCCGGTTTTAAGCCTAACGCTTCGATGACAGCTTCTTTTCTGTCCTGTAAGAACTTGGAGATTCCTCCGACAAGTTCTCCCTTCTCATCTAACTTGAACCAGAATGCCTTATTGGCAGTCTGTACTTCTACCTCTGCACAGATCGCATCGATGACTTTTCTCGTTGCGGTAAATCCGTCCACGACGATCGCTTTTACCGTCTGTCCTTCGAACGGTCCGAATCCGCAGTCTGCCATCACTTCTGTTGCATCCTGTAACACAAGGTCAATACGGAGATCCGGTTTGTCACTGCCGTATTTGTCCATGGACTCTAAATATGGAATACGCACAAACGGAGCTTTGGAAGCGGTCTTGTAGACACCATACTTCTCAAAAACCGGTGGCAGTACTTCTTCCACAACAGAGAAGACATCTTCCTGGGAAGCGAATGCCATCTCCATATCTAACTGATAGAATTCTCCCGGTGAACGGTCTGCTCTGGCATCCTCATCACGGAAGCATGGAGCGATCTGGAAATAGCGGTCAATTCCAGATGCCATCAGGATCTGCTTGAACTGCTGTGGAGCCTGTGGAAGCGCATAGAACTTGCCCGGATGGTTTCTTGCCGGAACAAGGTAATCTCTTGCTCCTTCCGGGGAAGAACAGGTTAAGATCGGGGTTGTGATCTCCATGAAATCCAGTGAGTTCATCTTCTGACGGAGTTCTGCGACGATCTTGCTTCTCAATACGATGTTGGCTTTGACAGCCGGGTTTCTTAAATCTAAGTAACGGTACTTTAATCTGGTATTCTCATCTGCATCCTTCGACTGGTTGATCTCAAATGGAAGTGCATTGTAAATACATTTTCCCAAAATCTCGATCTTCTCCGGAACCACCTCGATCTCACCGGTTGCGAGCTCCTTATTCTTGCTGGAACGCTCCCTTACCACACCGGTCACAGAAATGGTAGATTCCTTATTGATACCGTCGATCACCTGCATCATCTCTTCGGTCTCAATGACAACCTGTGTGGTGCCATAGAAATCGCGGAGAATGAGGAAACCGAGGTTCTTGCTTACTTTACGGATGTTCTCATACCATCCGACGATAGTCACGTTCTTTCCGGCATCGGAAAGACGCAGCTCATTACAGTTATGAGTTCTTGACTGAATCATTTTCTTAACTCCCTTTATCCTTATTCGCAGACAGACCTGCCACAGTCCGTTTCTTTCCAAAACCCTGTAACCTGTTCTGCCTGTTTCACATGCAGCCTGACCTTCTGTCAGTCCCTGCAACGTCACATATTTTACACCAGAAAAACCGATTTTTCAACGTCTTCAAGACATTTCACTGCTTTAGTTATTGAAAAATTCCACGATATCCTGATAGCCTTCTGCTGCTAACTTCTCTTTCTGGAACTTCTTGTTCTTGTTCATGCGGACAACGAGCACCTGTTTTCCTGCCTGACGCTCCTCCTGTGCCTTTGCGATCACCTGGACTAACTTCTCAGCCGGGTAACCCTTCTCGATCAGGTAAGCTACCTTCGGGCGCTGCATCGGAACGGTGAAGCCACTCTCCATCAAAAGCAGTACGATACGCTCGAAACCGATAGAGAAACCGCACGCCGGGACATCCTGTCCGGTGAACTTGCCGACCATCTTGTCATAACGTCCGCCACCGCCGCACGCTGCGCCAAGCTCCGGCATCGCGATCTCGAAAATTGTTCCGGTATAGTAGCTCATGCCCCGTACCAGAGTCGGGTCGAACACCAGCTTAAAGTCCGCCTGTTTGGCTGCATCCACACTGCTTATGATCTCTAACAGGTTCTTCTCCACGGTTTCGTCTAAGAATCCTTCCAGTTTCTTTGCAAGGTAGCGGATGCCTTCGATTCCATTTCCGGCTTCCTCCACACCCTGGAACAGTCCGAGGTATTTGTCGATGGATTCCTTTGCATAGCCTTCCTTCGCAAGTTCTTCGGCAACACCGTCAAGTCCGATCTTGTCCATCTTGTCTAAGATGATAAATACAGTGTCATAATCTTCCTCGGCAAATCCGCTGTAGGCTGCCATAGCCTTTAAGATTCTTCTCTCGTTGATCCGGATCTCAAAGTTCTTAAATCCGAGTCTGCCGATCGTTGTGGTCGTTGCGAGGATCAGCTCGATCTCTGCAAGGTTGCTCGGCTCGCCGATGATATCAATATCACACTGCATGAACTGACGGTAACGTCCTCGCTGTGGTCTGTCCGCTCTCCACACACTTCCCATCTGGAGTGCCTTAAACGGGGACGGAAGGTTGTTCGCATTGTTGGAATAATAGCGGACAAGCGGAACCGTCAGGTCATAACGCATACCGAAATCCACAAGGTCTGCCTCCTCCTTCGCCTCTGCGATCTTAAGCTTCTCTCCACGCTTCATTACTTTGAAAATAAGCTTCTCGTTCTCACCGCCCTGCTTGTTGCTTAAGTTCGCGATGTTCTCCATACATGGAGTCTCGATCGGGGTGAAACCGAAGCTTCTGTATGTCTCCTTGATCACCTGCTGCACGTAATCGCGGATCTGCATTTCTTCTGGTAAAATATCTTTCATGCCGTTTACCGGCTTCTTGCTCAATGCCATGAAAATTCCTCCGTTTTCTTTTC
This sequence comes from uncultured Roseburia sp., assembly GCA_934320555.1. GTDB lineage: Bacteria > Bacillota > Clostridia > Lachnospirales > Lachnospiraceae > Roseburia. The sequence goes on along the minus strand of CAKRFH010000090.1, from coordinate 6,643 downwards.
AATATCTCCGTTTATTATACGGTTGCTTCCCCCTCATGTCAAAGGTTTTTCCATCAAATAAATCTTAACACACAAAAAGCCTTGAGATATTACTCTCAAGGCTTCTATAATAATGCGGAAGATGGGACTTGAACCCACACGTTCGCAATGAACACAAGATCCTTAGTCTTGCTCGTCTGCCAGTTCCGACACTTCCGCATGTTCCAATATGAAACTGTTCTCTCACTTCCTTCTGACCGCTCTGATCTATATAATCAGAAATGCGGAAGATGGGACTTGAACCCACACGCTCGCAATGAGCACAAGATCCTTAGTCTTGCTCGTCTGCCAGTTCCGACACTTCCGCATGTCGATCACTTTCGTGAAAGCTCATTTATAATAACAAATATAAATCATTCTGTCAAGCAATTTTTTTCTTCTTTTTTGCAAGTTTTTCAAAAAATTGTGTTTTTTCGGTCATTATATGCAAATCCGTGATTTAATGCCTACAGAAGCATTTCCATCTGTGTCTCCTTCACAAACATTCCCATCTTCTCATAAAAAGCCCGCGCCGAATCATTCCCTTCCCAGACATTCAGCGTCACGTCATAACAGCCCTGCTCCTTCGCATACAAAAGCACATACTCATACAGCGTCTTACCGACATGCTGTCCCCTGCTGCTCTCATCCACACACAGATCATCAATATAAAGTGTCTTAAAGTCATGCATATTCGTAGAAAAAGGCTGCCGCTTCATCACGCAGAACACATGTCCATATACCTTTTCCTGCTCATCCACCGCCACAAACACCGGTGTCTCTTCGTTTGCAAAAATCCCTTCCAGCTCCTCATCCGTATACTTCGTCGTCCCACTGATAAAAATATCCGGACGGATCTTCGCATGAAGCTCCAACACCTCGCTCAACAAAACCTTTACCTGCGCAATATCTTTTTTCTCCGCTTTTCTTACCGTGATCATATCCATTCTCCTCCTGCTCATTTCTACATTCTTTATTATCAATTCTTCGGACTTTCTTCCTGTCTTTCGTCTTGCCATGCGAAACTCTAAATAAACTATCGATGGTTGTGAGACGGTGGGCGGTTCTGTTTTAAGACCTTGAGGAGCCGCCGGTCCTTAGCTCGCAGACGCGCCATTCGCTATAGTCCAGTGTATCATCTGGCTGCGCGGCTGCAAGCTTAGTACCGCTGCGAGCGACGCGGAGTGCAAACGTGTCTTAAAACAGAACCGCCCACCGTCTCGCAATCCACACAGCCTCCCCAGAGTTTCGCCCCCCGCCCAGCCCAAAAAAATCCGAAGAGACCCACAAAAAAGTCCCTCCGGAAAAAGTACTCTCTATTCTACAACTGCATGCCTGATAATTCCAACTCCGATCGGATACGGACCGGTATGCACCCCGATCGTCGCCCCGATCTGGTATATTTCGATCTCGTCAATCCCTAGACGCTCCTTCACAAGATCCTTCAGCATCTCACGGAACTGCAATGCCTCGTCCCTGTCATATCCGTAACCGATACAGAAGCTGTACTCACCCGGCTTTGCCTGTACCTCATCTAAGTACTCCCTGGTCATATCCACAACCTTCTGCATGGACTTTAGTCTGTTTCTCGCGATACCGGAATTAAAGATCTCGCCCTCTTTCAAGGTGATGATCGGCTTAATCTTCAAGGCGCTCGCTGCAAGTCCTGCAAGCTTGCCGATCCTGCCGCCGTGCTTCAGATAGTCGATGCTTCCGATCGTGAAGAAAATTCTTCCGGTCTCCCGGATTGGCAGAAGTGCTTTCACAATCTCCTCGTATCCACAGCCCATATCTCTGAGCCTGCATGCTTCTAAGACGAACAGTCCCTGAAGAACCGTATTGACCGTGGAATTGATAACCACAATCTTCGCATCCGGATAGTCCTCTAAGATCATGTCCTTCGCCGTTGTGGCTGACTGCATGGAACCACTGAACTTCTTCGTGATGCAGATACAGATGACCGGGATTCCCTCCTTCACGCTCTTCTCAAAGACTTCATAGAAATCATTGACGGACGGCATGGAAGACTTCGGAAATACATCCGGATGGTCTACCATCTCCTGATAGAACTCGCGGACTCCAATCTCTTCGATCTCCTTCTGGTACGTCTCACTGTCAAATGACACGTAAAACGGAACGACCTCAATATCCATCTCATTGGTCAGCTCTCTGGAGAGATCTAAGGAACCATCACTGACAATCTGTACTTTCTTCTGCATACACGCTACCTCATTCTTTATTCTGATTCTTTCCCTGCACTTCCTGCATCTTCGGAACTCCCGCCTTGCACGGTTTCTCTCTTCGCAGTCCAAAATCTATATATTTTCTCATGTAGTTTTCATTACTATATTTCAAAACATGATGATTATATCACAAGGTATCGCACATGTATAGCTTTTCTTTCATTATTTCATAATAATTTTATTTTTACCGGCAGCTCGTACTGATCGATTCAATCGCCACAGCACCGCCGCGGACAACCTCGATCGTCTTAAACTTGGATTTCAGCAAATGAATCAGCTCGTTATTTCTGCGGGCTGTCAGCTTACACTCTAAGAGCACACTGTCATTTCCGATGTCCACAACCTGTACGTTGAAGACCTGTGCGATCTGGAAGACCTCTTCCTTCTCTGCGGCAGACACGCGCAGTACTTTCGCAAATAAAATCTCCTTCATGTGGATCGGCACCTCGGTCAGGTCGATCACCTTGATGACCTCGACCATTCTGTTGAGCTGCTTTTTAATCTGTTCAAATGTAATATCATCGCTGGTCACGCAGATCGTCATGCGGGACACTGTCTCATCCTCTGTCGTGCCAACCGTCAGGCTTTGCAGGTTATAGGCTTTCCCGGAAAAAAGTCCGGAGACCTTTGCAAGCACACCTACCTGGTTTTCTACATATAATGCAATCCATCTGTCTTTCATGGCTTTTTCCCTTTCTATTTTAAGATCATCTCACTCATTGGATTTCCGCCCTTGACCATTGGAAGTACGATCTCATCGGAAGAAATCAGGAATTCAATGATTGTCGGAGCATCCTGATAGGTTCTCGCCTCATCCAACGCTTTCTGGATATCCTCCTCGCGCTCAACGCGGATTCCATGAGCCCCGTAACTTTCTGCCAGCTTCACAAAATCAGGGGTATAAGGCGGGCACGCCTCGTTTGGTCCCTTGCAGTTTGCCGGGCAGCTTCTTCTCTTGCGCAGGCAAACTGCCGAATATCTCTTGCCATAGAACAGCTGCTGCATCTGGCGCACCATGCCTAGATACTGGTTGTTCAACAGGCAGATGATCACCGGTGTTCCCTGCACGATCGCAGTCGCCATCTCCTGGATATTCATCTGGAAACCGCCGTCTCCGGTCACACAGACTACCTCGGTATCACGGTTTCCGATCTTGGCACCGATGGCTGCCGGGAAACCGAATCCCATTGTTCCAAGTCCTCCGGATGTGATCATCTGACGCTTCTCATCAATGTCAAGATACTGGGTTGCCCACATCTGATGCTGTCCGACATCCGTCACAAAAATTGCCTTTTCAAAGGTCTGGTTGATGTGCTCCATGATCATCTGTGGGGTCATGCCGCGGTCTCTGCGCATCTCAAGCGGATTTTTCTCATCCCAGGCTTTTATCTTCTCCTGCCAGGAAGTGGTATCCTTGTGTTCTGCCCACTCTAAGAGCTTCTCTAACGCAAGCCTTGCATCCGATACAATCGGGACATCCACCACAACATTTCTGGAGATGGAGGCAGTGTCCACATCAATATGTACAATCTTCGCCTTCGGTGCAAACTCATTTAAATCCCCTGTGATACGGTCGTTGAAACGGGTTCCGATGGAAAAAAGGACATCACATTCACTGACCGCCTTATTTGCTGCATATTTTCCATGCATACCGCTGTTTCCTATATAAAGCGGATGCGTGGTCGGGATGGCTCCTTTTCCCATGATCGTGGTCACTACCGGGACATTCATCTTTTCCGCAAACTCCTGCAGCAGTCCGTTTGCTTTGGAAATATTGATACCGCCGCCCGCTAAAATAAGCGGTTTCTTCGCGCTCTTCAACAGCTTGTACGCTTTCTTCAACTGTCCGATATGAACACTCTCGTTCGGCTTGTAACCGCGGATCTGCACACTCTTCGGATACTCGGAAGGGCCTGCTGCGGTCTGGATATCCTTCGGAAGGTCGATCAAAACCGGTCCCGGCTTTCCGGTGCTTGCAATGTGGAATGCCATCTTAATGATTTTCCCAAGGTCTTTCCGATCCTGCACCGTCACACCATACTTGGTGATGCTTCTTGTCATTCCGACAATATCAACCTCCTGGAACGCATCATTTCCGATAAGGCTTAACGGCACCTGTCCGGTAAAGCAGACTAAAGGAATGCTGTCATAATGTGCATCTGCGAGACCTGTGATAATATTGGTCGCACCCGGACCACTTGTCACGAGACAGACCCCTACTTTTCCGGTGGATTTCGCATAGCCCTCTGCCTCATGGAGCAGCCCCTGCTCATGTCTTGGCAGCACGACTTCAATCTCATCCTGCTTATATAATTCGTCAAAAAGATCGGTAACGGTTCCACCCGGATATCCGAAAATGGTGTCCACGCCCTCTTCCTGTAAAGCTTTTACAAATAATTTTCTGCCTGTAATATCCATACTCTGCTTTGCCCTCTTTCTGTCTTTTTCTTCTATCTGAATCGTGTTTCTAACCGATCAGTCCTACTGTCTTTAGCAGGAAGATCCACCCGGTCAGTGTGAATGCCGCCATCAACGTTGTCGTCACAATGACGCTTGCGGTCAGGACCTCATCATTGTGCATGTTCTTCGCCATAATGTAACAGCTCGGCGTGGTCGGGGATGCGAGCATAATCAAAATCGCAATCATCTTCTCCCCTGAGAATCCCATCCATGCTGCCACCGGAAGAAAAATAAGCGGCTGGATCACCAGTTTGATCATGGATGCAAAGATTGTCGGTCCGATCTTTGCAAGTGCCTTCCTTCCCTCAAATCCGGCTCCGATCGTGATCAATGCCAGAGGCGTTGCCATCTGTGCTACCGTGCTGACCGTTTTATTCACGATTGTCGGAAATTCAATTCCGAGCAATCCCACGACAAGACCTGCTAAAATGCTTAAAATAATCGGGTTCTTGCAGATGTTGATGCCAGCCTGTCTGATTTTCGCTTTCTTGTCAATGTCTGCTGCATCGTTCGCCTCGAACGTGAGCACGATCACGGAAAAAATATTATAGAGCGGCACCGCACTGACGATCATGAGCGGTCCCATCGCAGAGCTTCCGTAGATATTCTGGATAAACGCCAGCCCCATCACGGCTGCGCTTCCGCGGAACGACGACTGCACGAACGCGCCCCGGATGCTTTTATCCCTCACCAAGAGCTTCGCGCCTCCCCAGACACACCAGAAACAGATGGTGCTGACGATTGCACAGAACAGCACATATTTCACATCGAATACTGCCTTAATATCCACGCCTGCAATGTCCTTAAACAGCATGAACGGCAGTGTGACTTTAAAGTTAAACCTGTTTGCCACCGTGACAAAGTTGTCGTTTAGCATGCCGATCTGCTTCAGTATATATCCAATGACCATCACGAGGAAAATGGGCATTGTGACGTTGATACTGTAAATAAAATTTTCCATTTTGTATCTTCTTTCTATCCCTAAATGTAATGCTACCGTGCAATAGCCTGTATTGTCATGAATAGCGCAAAACCCAGCAGGTTCTCTCTGTCTGGGTTTTGATATGTTCTGAATCAATACTATAATTCAATTTGCATCATTTTCCAATGATATATTTTAACAACTTTATTGATCTTATTTTGTTTTCTCATATTTGTAGAAGTAGTATTCCAGATCAAAATAGGTCTGCTCTTCGCTGTCCTGTGTAATCTTCCAGTCCGGCAGTTCGTCTAAGTTCGGGAAGTAGGCATCTGCCTCGAACTCATAGTCGATTTTGGTAATATGTGCGACGTCACACTCATCTAAGAGCTGTTTGTAGATAGTCTCCCCACCGATCACATAAATGTCCTCGCTCGGGTATTTTTTCAGTTCCTCATGCAGCTCCTCCATGGAGTGTACCAGGATGGCATCCGGGACTTTGTAGGTTTTGTCATGTGTCAGGACGATGTTCGTTCTCTTTTTGAGGGGCATTCCGTTCGGAAAGCTCTCTAAGGTCTTTCTTCCCATGACGACCACTTTTCCTACTGTTGTCTCCCGGAAGAACTTCATGTCGGCGGGGATGCTTACCAATAATTTATTTTTGCATCCAATTGCCCAGTTTTTATCTACGGCTGCGATTAAATTCATGGTTTTTCTCTCCTTATTATTGGGGCGAAACTCTGATTCAGGTTGTGTGCGCCGGGACACGGGGGCTCTGCAGGTGGCAGACACGCTCCCGCTCTGCGTCGCTCGCAGCGGTACTAAGTGTCCGACCGCGCAGTGACAGGCACTGGCAAACCACTGCTGTTACTGCGCGGCCGGGCACTAAGGACCGGCGGCTCCTCAAGGTCTGCCACCTGCAGAGCCCCCGTGTCCCGGCCATCGTTACGTTATTTAGGAGTTTCGCTTCTAAAGTCTGTAAATTTACAAATAATTAGTGTGT
>CAKRFH010000089.1:0-12688 GCA_934320555.1 uncultured Roseburia sp. | reverse complement strand
CATGCATTTTATGTGTGCCTGAACCAGGGCGAAGCATATGCACCGGAAGAAATAAGGAGAAAGTCTGTCTGCATGAATGAAGATATCGGATCGGTTCTGAAAGAACTGTAGACTTGTGATAAAGAGCGGCTGTGAACGGAGTGAAAAAGTGAAAAAACAGATTCAGAAAATACTATTTTTCATTCCACAAATGTGCTATCCTTTTACTATAACAGAATAAAGAAAGTATTGGGAGGACGAAAGCAATGGGAAACAAATTCATATGCGACGAGACCTGCATCGCACACACAAAGGCAGGCGATTTACAGGGATACTTTTTCAACGATGTTTATAACTTCAAGGGAATCCAGTATGCCACAGCAAAGAGATTCCAGGCACCGGAACCGGTGGAGGGCTGGGAAGGCGTGAAGGATGCCACAAGCTTTGGCTGTGTATGCCCGTTACTCCATATTGACAAACCGATGGGGGAACTGAGTGTGCCGCACCGTTACTGGGTCATGGATGAGGACTGCCTGAATCTGAATGTGTGGACACCACAGCTGGACGAGAAGAAGCGCCCGGTCATGGTATGGCTTCATGGCGGTGGATTTGAGGCAGGATCTTCGATTGAGCAGGCAGCCTACGACGGGGATTCCATGAGCCGTTTTGGGGATGTGGTAGTTGTTACCTTAAACCATCGATTGAACATTTTGGGATATTTTGACCTGTCTGAATATGGGGAACAGTATGCAGCTTCTGCCAATGCGGGAACAACGGATATCGCAGCTGCCCTGAAATGGGTCAGAGAGAACATTGCTTCCTTTGGCGGAGATCCGGACAATATCACGTTGGCAGGACAGAGCGGCGGCGGTGAGAAGATTACCGCGCTTTTACAGAATCCGGCTGCGGATGGACTCTTCCAGCGCGGTATCATCATGAGCGGTGTTGTAAATTCCCAGATGATGGGAGCCAACCATGGAAGCAGCAGACCGTTGGTAGACGCAATGCTTGCAGAGCTTGGGCTCAGTGAAAAAGAAGTAGGGGAATTGGAGACACTTCCTTACGACAGGCTTGCAGAAGCTTACCGGAAAGTAGCACAGGGCTTAAAGGCACAGGGAGAATATACCGGATGCTGCCCGAAAGTCGGAGCTGATTTCATTGGACATCCGAATGATGTGGGATTCCGGCCGGAGACGGTGAATGTTCCATTGATCGTGGGTTCTGTTTTCGGTGAATTCTGTTTCTGGAAGCTTCCATATGATAAACGCTCCTTAAGCAGGGAACAGGGTGTGGAATTCTTAAAGGGCAGACTTGGTGAGGAGATGACAGAGAAGCTTGTACCGCTCTTTGCACAGGCGTTCCCGGACAGAAATCCGGCAGATCTGTTCTGTTATGATACGATCTTTAGATGTCCGTCGTCCGCATATATCAGCAGACGCGCGAAAGAGGGCGGCACTGTTTATTCGTATTTCTTTGACATGGACTTCCATGTGGAATCCGGCAAGCCTGCATGGCATTGCTCCGATATTCCGTTCCTGTTCCATAATACCTACATCACGCCGTATGCCAATGTGGACGGAGTGACAGAGACTCTGGAAAAACAGATTTTTGACAGTGTGATCGCGTTCATGAAGAACGGCAATCCAAACCATGCCGGAATCCCGCAGTGGGACAACAGCAGCGCAGAGGAAGAGCATACTATGCTGTTTGGAGGAAATATCAGAACCGCAGTCAACCATGATAAAGAGTTCTTAAAAGAATTTGCTCCGGCATCGGTGAAGATTATGATGGAAATGATGAGTGCAGCGAATATCCAGCACTAGGCAGGTGCGCGGTGATATGTTGTATCCATATGAAAAAATGATGCAAGCGCGATAACTCCTCTTGAACTGTCGCCGGATTAAGTGTATAATCACTTCGTTAAGAAAATAGCAGGATAATACGAATATAAGAGGAGGAAACTATTATGGTTACCTGGAACAACTTAGATACCCTTACAGCATTTGAAGACCTCAAGAAGATCGGACATGTAAATCTTGCGGAGGTTATGAGTGGAGAAAATGGCGCAAAGCGTGTCAGAGAATACAGCATCCCGATGGCAGAGGGATTTGTTTATAATTATGCGGCAAAGCAGGTGGATGACACTGTACTGGCTGCTTTAGAGAAGCTTGCAAAGGAAGCACAGCTTTCTGAGAAGTTTGAGGAGCTTTACAACGGTGCAGTGATCAACACAGGAGAGAACCGTCTGGTTCTGCATCATTTAACCCGTGGACAGCTTGGCAATGCAGTCGAGGCAGACGGCGTTGACAAACGTGCTTTCTATGTAGAACAGCAGGAGAGAATTGCAGAGTTCGCGAACAAAGTACATAACGGTGAGATCACGAACGCAGCAGGCGAGAAGTTCACAACAGTCGTACAGATCGGTATCGGTGGAAGTGACCTTGGTCCTCGCGCGATGTATCTGGCACTTGAGAACTGGGCAAAGAAGAACGGCACTTTCAAGATGGAAGCAAAGTTCATCAGCAACGTAGACCCGGATGATGCTGCAGCAGTCTTACAGTCTGTAGATGTGGCACATTCCATTTTCGTGCTTGTGTCCAAATCAGGAACAACTCTTGAGACACTGACCAACGAGTCTTTCGTAAAAGACGCTTTAAAGAAAGCTGGATTAGATCCTGCAAAGCATATGATCGCGGTTACCAGTGAGACATCACCACTTGCAAAGAGCGATGAATACCTGGCAGCTTTCTTCATGGATGATTACATCGGTGGACGTTATTCTTCCACATCCGCAGTAGGCGGCGCTGTTTTATCCCTGGCATTTGGACCGGAAGTATTCGCACAGTTCTTAGACGGTGCTGCAGCAGAGGATAAGCTTGCAACAGAGAAGGATGTATTTAAGAACCCGTCCATGTTAGATGCCCTGATCGGTGTTTATGAGAGAAACGTACTCGGATATCCGAGCACAGCCGTATTACCATACTCCCAGGCATTAAGCCGTTTCCCTGCACATCTTCAGCAGGCGGATATGGAGTCCAACGGTAAATCTGTCAACCGTTTCGGTGAGCCGGTAAGCTATGTGACAGGACCGGTTATCTTCGGTGAGCCTGGTACGAACGGACAGCATTCCTTCTACCAGTTACTGCATCAGGGAACCGATATCGTTCCATTACAGTTCATCGGTTTCAGGAACAGCCAGTGTGGCGTGGATGTTAATATCCAGGGCAGCACAAGCCAGCAGAAGCTCTGCGCAAACGTAGCCGCACAGATTGTGGCATTTGCATGCGGCAAAGAGGATGAGAACCTTAACAAGAACTTCAAGGGTGGACGCCCATCCAGCATCATCATCGGTGAGGATGTGAGCCCGGCAAGCCTCGGTGCACTTCTTGCACACTTCGAGAACAAGATCATGTTCCAGGGATTCTTATGGAACTTAAACAGCTTCGACCAGGAAGGCGTACAGCTCGGAAAAGTACTTGCAAAACGTGTTCTTGCGCATGAGACAGACGGAGCACTGAAAGTATTCAGCGACCTGTTAAATATCTAAGACAGAAGCATATAAAATAATAGAATGCACGCTCCGCGGACATTCTGCAAGAGAGTAAAAGCTCACTTGCCAAGTATTATCATGAATAGAAAGCAGCTGGCATATCGCAGAGAGAATCCGGGATATGCCAGCTTTTTTCAATGACGGAAGGGATAGGGGAAAAACTATGGAAACAAGAATCGCACTCATCGGTATCATCGTGGAAAATCCGGCTTCCATCGAAGCGTTAAACCATCTGTTACACGAATATGGAAACTATATCATTGGACGTATGGGGATTCCTTACCGGGAAAAAAAGGTGAATATCATCAGCGTGGCGATCGATGCCCCGCAGGATGTGATCAATGCGCTGTCCGGAAAGATCGGGCGCTTAGAAGGCATCGGTGCGAAGACCGTGTATTCAAACATTACCGGGACAAAAGAATAAAAAAAGAAGGAACCACTTCTGTGATTCCCCCTTTGTAAAGATTAACCAAAGTATCTGTCAAGTAAACCTTTGAGAGCTTTTCCGTGACGGGCTTCGTCTCTTGCCATCTCATGAACGGTATCATGGATTGCATCCAGGTTGTTCTTCTTAGCACATTTTGCAAGATCAACTTTACCTGCTGTTGCACCGAACTCACAGTCAACTCTCCATGCAAGGTTGTCTTTTGTAGTAGCTTTCATGTTCGGCTCTAAGTCCTCACCTAACATCTCAGCAAACTTTGCTGCGTGCTCGGCTTCTTCGTAAGCTGCCTTCTCCCAGTAGAGACCGATTTCCGGATAGCCTTCGCGGTGAGCGATACGAGCCATGCAAAGATACATACCAACCTCAGAGCATTCGCCTTCGAAGTTTGCCTTTAACTGGTCGAAGATGTACTTCTTGTCTTCTTCGCTGATTTCCGGATTGTTCTTAACAGTCTTAGCGTATACGCCATACTCGTGCTCAGCTGCAAGTGTCAGCTCGCCTTCTACCTTCTTGAACTTGTCAGCGCCAACATGACAGACTGGACATTCCGCCGGTGCTGCTTCTCCTTCATAAATGTAACCACATACTGTACAAACCCATTTTGTCATAATTTTGTTCTCCTTTTCTTATAATGATTTTTACTAACAGAATCTGCAATTATGAATCTGTTATGCATGACAACAGATAGTTCTATTCTGTTGTGAATGTTTGAAATAATAATAGTAACTGTTACTGATATTAACTGATTTTTTCTCTTTTGTCAATACTTTTTCTTAAGTTTTTTAGGAAGCTTCGTGCTTTTTCTTGCAGTCTGCACATGTTCCGTAAAAATAAGTGATGTGACCTTCAATCTCACCGTCGAATCCCTGGTTAGCCAGAATATTAATATGATCAAGGCCTTCCACACTCAGATCCAGCACGCTGCCGCACTTCTTACAGATAAAATGATAATGCGGAGCAGGGTTTCCATCGAATCTGTCAGGACCAATCCCGGTTGAAAGCTTCTGGATCTCGCCGATATCAGAGAGCAGGGACAGATTCCGGTAGACAGTACCGAGACTAATATTGGGAAATTCTTCCTTGATCCCGAGATAAACAGTCTCAGCAGTCGGATGATCATATCTGCCGGCAAGGAAAGTCTTAATGGCTTCACGTTGTCTGCTATACTTTAACATTTTCCTCATCCTTTTGATAATAGTAATTGTTACTGATATTATAATAGCAGACAGCATTTATTTTGTCAACAGGTTTTTCGGTAAAATATATTTTTACAGGAAAAAGAGCATGGACGTGAAGGGGTGACAAATTGACAGGCATAAAAGATAGTATTAAGAAGAAATAACGGTGCATATAGATGTAGAGAGAACATTTTTCAGGGATTGCGATGGCAGGGATGAAGCGTTTTATTACATATATATATGAATATCGGGATGGAAAGCGGGAGAAAAATGCCGGGTTTGCGAAAATGGAAATCCGCGGAACGGAGTATAGACTGCAGGTACACCTGCGGGGATTAAACAGCCGGGGAGAGTATGAGGTCAGTCTGTTTACCGATCAGGGGGAGAAGCTGCTCCTGTTTCCAATCGGAAAGCTGACAGTTCTGAATGGAAGCGGGGATTATGCGACTGCATGGCAGGCAGAGAAGCTGAAGCAATACGGTTGCACGTTCGAGGAGCTCGACGGTCTAGCGGTGACGGGCGGCGAAGCGTGGTACTGCCTCACAAGATGGACGGATAAGGAACCGGGGACAGCTCCAATGCAGTTTGCGTGGTGGCAGGAAAAACGTGATTTGAGTGATGCGGAAACAGAAGCCGGGCAGGAAGAAATTGATAAGCCGGATAGTACAGACGGAAAAGATAAAGAGGGAAACATCTGGAAAGAAAAGGAAAAAAGTGCAGACGGTCGCATGACAGAAGAACCGGAGTGGCAGGATGAGTCCCTGCGGGCAACCGAGATGACGGCGCGCAATATTTTCCCACAGTTTTCATGGGAGGATCTCTGGGGCAGGCTATGCGCGTCATACCCGCGTTTCGAGGTCCATGGGGAGCGGGAGAGCGAGTGCGTCCGGATGGAACTGAAAGATTTGAAGGAGCTGCCGGGAAAATACTGGTATATGGGAAACAACAGCTTTCTTCTGCACGGCTTTTTCAATTACCGCTATCTGGTGCTCGGAAAAATGGCGGACGGGTCGTTCTTCATCGGAGTGCCGGGCATCTACCAGCGGCAGGAACATGTCATGGCAGCGATTTTCGGGTTCCCGGAATTTTTATCCTGCGATACCGGGAAGAATCAGAATTATTTTGGGTACTGGTATCAGATCTTAGAGCGGTGAGGCTTTTGCCGGTGTTAAAACAGACAAACGGGGTGAAAGCACGGAGGAAGCTTACAAAATTGTAATCTTATTTGTAAGCAGAACGTAATGTTTTTCTGCTATACTGAATATATCCAATAAAAGAGTTATAGAGCTGAAAAAAGTTGACTTTTAACTGATTACAAAATAACCGGGATCAGTGGATGATGACAGAAAAGGCAGGAGAAGGATGAATCAGGAATTATGGAATCTGACGATTCTCGGAATGAAAGGTCGAAAAAAGATTACAATTTTAATATTTACGGTATTGCTGCTTTCCTTTGCATTTGCAGTTGTAACACTGTCAGTAATATCGAGCATGGAACGGACGAACAGGGAATACCGGTTTGATACTTATGGGGAGTGGTATGGCGCGTTTTCTCTCTCAGAGGAGGAAGCACCGGACTGGTTGAAACAGGAGAATGCCATTTCTGCAGTCGGTTGTGCAGAAACGTATGCTTCATTATCGGGAACGGCGGAAAAGGGATATCTTGGGACAGTTGATGAAGTGTTGCAGGAAACAGGCAGGCTGACGCTTCTGGAAGGACATATGCCACAGCAGGAAAATGAGATCGCACTGGAAGCCGATATCTTAAGCAGCCTTGGTTATGACTATGCCATCGGACAGAAGATTGTGATTATGGAAGCATATGAAGGCAGCACGGCGGATGGAGAGCTGGATTGTGTGGAAGTGGAACAGGAGTATATACTGTCAGGTGTACTGAAAGAATACACAAACCTCTGGCTGTCCGGACAGGATGTAAGGCTGCCCGGAGCTATTATCACAAAGAAAGCCGCAGAGCAGGCATATGAGGAGGCAGTAAAGGAAAGTGCAGAGCTTGGTCTGACATTAAACGATCCACAGAAAATATATTTTTTTGCGACAGCACCCGGAATGGAGCAGCAGGCAGAAAAAGCATTTGAAAGACATAATCAGAAATTCATGGAAAACAAAGCCGCCTACCAGACCGGAGCAACCGAAAGCTATCATTTCTTTTATACCTGTCTGATTTTTGCAGTGACCATACTGGCAGTGCTTTGTATTTATATGATTTATCTGCAAAAACAGACGAGGCAGATTGCACTGTTTCGAACGATTGGCATTACAAGAAGACAGCTTTGTGTCATGCTTTTTTACGAGACGATATGCCTTTCAGTTCCGGCAATGCTTTTCGGAAGCCTGCTCGGTGGAGCCTTTACAAGGGGATTGCTCAAAGCATTTATGAAAACGTCGTTGGCACATATCTATCTGGATATTCCGGTGAAAATGCTTCTGCTCACTGGAACGGCGTGGATGCTGTGCGTGTTTGCCACAAGGCTGATTGTATATGTGATCGCATTAAAACAGCCGTTGACAGGGCATATGTATATGACGAATAAAAAGGCACTCCTTTACAGGCGGATGCATCAGATCCTTTGTGGGATCCTTGCCTCCATATTTTGCGGTGTCACTGTTTTTATGGCAGTGGAATCTTTGCATCCATTGCAGAAGATCCGCTATTGGAGACAGCTTCCGGCTTATCTCATTTACGCGGAAAATACAGCGTTGGCGGTCACAGAAGGGGATACTCCGGAACTTGTGACAACTGGCATACAGAAGCAAATCTTTGAGGTGCCGGGAGTAGCGGGAATGGACGGCATCGGAAGTGTTTCTGCAAAACTGGTGTTTGGCGGAATGGAAAAAAATGAGCTTGCATGCAATCTTCTAGTTGACGACAAGATGGATATGACATTAAAAATTGTTTCCGAGGAAAATGATGGGGCATATTTTAATATAGAAGAAACCGGGGCGGATGGACAGGCATTCTGGAATGGAGACTGTGTGATAGCCGCTTTCCCGGGAGACCTGGATGGAAATATCAGTTACAACAATGAGAAGTTTACGGACTGTGGGATAGAAAAGGGAGATCAGATTGAAATCACGCTGGAAGGGCAGAAAATAAAAGGGACAGACCTCGGCAGGGAAAAAGAGATCAGTCAGATATCGACCGTCGTGGGTGGTTTCCTGTTTTACAGTCATGATGATATCAGACAGAGCCTGAGTGATATTTATGAACCGTATACGATTGTGTGCTCCGACCGCTTTTTTCAGAAATTACTGGATCAGGCAGAGGAGGGATATTTGTGTGGCAGCTATGTGACGGGTCAGACAATTGCGGATACGCAGATCAATGTTTACACGGAACTGAATGCGGGCTATCTGTCTACCGATTATGTGGTAGCAGGAATCTGCGCGGAAAAGAAATTGCAGATCAGCAACAACCGGGAGAAACATGTCGCCTACACAGAAGGGTATATTCAGAATCTGATCCTGCTCTGGAGCAGCGGAGGATGTATCGCTGTGATCCTGTTGTTGATCATGGGCAATCTTCTGACGATGGATGTGGAAAATGAGAAGCGGAAATACGCAATCCTTCAGGCAATCGGAATGTCACGGCGGCAGGTAAAACGACAGTTGTGGAAAAAAGCACTGAAAAGCGGAAGCATTGCGGTCGTGATGGGGTGGATTTTTTACAGCATCTATTTGTGCAGCTACGCAGGGAACAAAAGAGCGGACGGCATGACGTTAAAGGATGCGATACTGACACAGATTTACGGGCGGCGTGTGGCGGGAGCAGATCTGTCATTTGTATTTCTGCTGACTGCTACAGAATTTTTGGTGATCTGTTTTTTATATCTTTTTACGAAGTGGGAACTTGCAGATACAACAAGGGAGAGAATCATATGAGCGAAATAATCACGGCAAAAGATATTTATAAGACGTTTCAAACATCGTCCGGGGAAGTGCATGCGTTGAATGGGATCAATCTGATTCTGGAAAAGGGTCTGTTTTACGCAATCATCGGAAAAAGCGGTTCTGGAAAATCAACGCTGCTTCATATTCTAAGTGGGTTGGATCGTCCGACCGCGGGAAAAGTGCTGATTGATGGAAAAGATTTATTTTCCTGTTCCGATGAAAAAATGGCAATATTCAGGAGAAGGCAGATGGGATTTGTTTTTCAGCAATTCAATCTGTTGGAGGAATATAACGTCAGAAATAATATAGAGATGCCATTAAAACTGGATGGGAAAAGAGCGGATCTCGATTTTTTACAGCAGATTACGGACATGCTTGGCATTTCAAAAAAAATGGAGAAATATCCATCCGAGCTTTCGGGCGGAGAGCAGCAGAGAGCTGCGATTGCAAGATCACTTATTGCAAAGCCCCAAATTATTTTTGCAGACGAACCAACCGGAAATCTGGATAAAAAATCCGGGGAAGATACGATGAAATTGCTGAAAATGTGTTCCAGACAGTTTGGACAGACACTGGTGATGGTGACACATGATCTTGATATTGCGCGGACTGCAGATCAGGTTATCCAGATTGAGGATGGTAAAGTGGTATCGCTGGCATAGCTGTGGTATGATACTGAAAAAAGGACAGGAGCAGGTGACATGCAGCGAGTGTTAATTATAGAGGATGACAGAAATGTTGCCGAGGGAATACAGGATATTTTGGAAGCAGCAGGGTATGGCAGCCAAATTGCAGAGGATGCCGAAACAGCAGAAAAATTATTAAAAGAAGAGCATACAGACCTCATTCTCATGGATGTTCATCTTGGAGTAGAGAACGGCTATGAACTGTGCAGGAAAATCAGGAGAAACAGGGAAATCCCGGTCATCTTTCTGACTGCGTGCAACAGTGAGATGGAATTGATACGTGGCTTTCAGGCGGGCGGGGATGACTATGTGACCAAGCCGTTCCGGGTGCAGGAGCTTCTCTTACGCATTCAGGCAGTACTCCGCAGAGCAGGAAAAGAATTAGAAAGTGTTGTCACAAGCGGAGAACTGGTGTGCGACAGAAAGAACTGCCAGATGAAGAAAAATGGGAAATTACTGAATCTGACATTGACAGAATGGAGACTTGCGGACGCATTGCTCTCCCATGCACCGGATACACTTTCCAGGGAAGAGCTGCTTTATCTGGTGTGGGACAAAGATGCACTTTTTGTGGAGGCGAATACATTGAATGTAAACATCAGCAGACTGAGAGAAAAGCTTGGCATCTGCGATGGACAGGAATACATAGAAACAATAAGGGGAACCGGATACCGCTGGGCAGTTCCGGTGAGAAAATAGTATGGAGCAGATTTTGGCAGCAGCCGCAATTATGTCATGTATCATAGCAGCAGTGGTGGTGTGGAAAATGATGGACCAGGAACGGAAGCTGATAAAATTGCAGGAGCAGATGAACCGTTTTTTGATTTATTATAAGGATCCGCTGGAAGAGAATTTAGACGAAGGAAAGCTTGCCAATTTTTATAATGAACTTGCAAAAATAGAACAGCAGCTTCTGCTGGAACATCGAAAAGAAGACAGCAGAGAGCAGGAATTCAGCAATTTTGTGGAGAATATTGCCCATCAGATGATGAATGCAGTTACCGCCTTGCAGATTCAGATAGATCTTTTGCACCTTTCAGAAGAAAAGAGCAGACAGGAAAAAAATCTGGAGAAAGCACAGTTTTGTATCGAGCGGATGAAAACAGAAATTGACAGGATTTTAAAGTCCAGCCAGCTTGCTTCCGGGAAGATCCATATGATTTATGAACCTTTGGATCTCGAAAATGAAGTGAGAAACTGTATGAAAAAAATAGCCCCACTCGCAGAGCAGAAAGGCGTTGATCTGAAGCTCGATTGCAAAAAAACATGCACACTGTCAGGTGATCCGTTCTGGCTGTCTCAGGCGGTGGAAAATATTATCAAAAACGCAGTGGAACACACCGCGCAAAACAGCAGGGTATTCATCACGATTATAGATGAAAAAAGGACAGCGGTGATCCGGATTGAAGATGAGGGGGAGGGAATTCCAGTGGAACAGCAGACAGAACTTTTTGTGAGGTTTTCCCGTGGAACCGGAGAAAAAGCAGGGTATGGAATCGGGCTTTCCATGGCGTTTGATATTGTAAAAGCACATCATGGAACACTTACTGCCGGAAACCGAGAGCAGGGAGGAGCGTGGTTTGAAATCAGTATACCGGTGTTGGAAGGCACGGGAACTTATGAGGTGTGAAAAGAAAAAAACATAACAATTAAATATATAGAAAGAATAGGAGGAAGAAACTATGAGAAAAAGATTAATACCGGTAATTATGGCAATGGTAATGACATTAAGTGTAACACCAGTATTTGCACAAACAGTACAAAGTGATATCGGTGCAGATCAAAATTATAGTGTAGAAGTAATGTCTAGAGCACCTATATGTCCAAGATGTGGTGGGATTACAACATCAAAAGTAGTATGGGGAGAATGGACAAATAAAAAAACTCAAGAATGTGAACACGGCTATGCATGGGGAACTGATTTAATTAGAGAAAGAACTGGTGTAAAAACAACTACATGTTTAACATGTGGTGATGGATATTCAGGAACGGTGACAGACACTAGTTTAGTATGTCATGGCACTCTTTGAAAACTTCGCTAAAAGGCTAGTAAAATCAAGGCTTGGAAGGCATAGGCGGTTGGAAAATAATCCGAAAATAACCCATGGGATTTTTGTGCAGATATTACATATAAATATAGATGATGTTTGGGACGCAACATGATAGATGAGCTGTAAGATTTTGAAAAGAAAATCTTATGGCTTTTTGCTTGTTTAGGATTACAAATACAGTTTTGTATAGATTGAAAAATTCACGTTTTCGTGATACTCTATTCCTATAGCTGTTGGTAAAATAATGGAGGTATGACATGGCAGTCAGTTATAAAAAATTATTCCATTTATTGATAGAAAAAAGCATGACAAATGCTCAGTTGCAACAGGAGGCTGGTTTTTCAGCAAATATCATCACACGGCTGAAACGTAATGGGTATATTTCCCTCGAAAGCGTAGAGAGTATATGCCGTGTTCTGAACTGTGGCGTTGACGATATTCTGGAATTTGTATCAGAGGATAACGGAGGAAAAGAGAATGGTTGATACCAAAAAGGAACAGGAACGTGATGAACTGCACCGTGCAATATGGGCAATTGCAGATGAGTTGCGTGGAGCAGTCGATGGTTGGGACTTCAAAAATTATGTTCTTGGCACGATGTTCTATCGTTATATTTCTGAAAATCTGTGTAATTACATAAACAGCGGTGAGATTGATGCAGGTAACACCGATTTTGACTTTGCAAAAATGTCGGATGAGGATACAGAAGAAGCAAGAGAAGGACTGGTAGAGGAAAAGGGATTTTTTATCCTTCCGAGTGAACTTTTCTGTAATGTCCGTGCTAATGCTTCGAATGATGAAAACTTAAATGAAACACTGGAGCGTGTGTTCCGCCACATTGAGGAATCAGCGAAAGGCAGTGAGGCAGAGAGCGACTTTGCCGGACTGTT